>CAYHQN010000114.1:12804-14587 GCA_964358545.1 uncultured Tangfeifania sp.
ATACAATATCCCCGAAAGCTTTGGCAAAAAAGCCGAAGTCATTATACTGCCTTATCAGGAAGGAAAAAACATGACCCACCTTAATGAATCATTTTCCCTGATGAAAGCGCAGGAACAGATTGGATCCATACGTATGTTGAACGAACCAGAGGAAGACGCCTGGAATGATCTATAAAGGAAATATATCCCGCTGACGCTGATAGTAATCCGTGACTTCATGAGACCCTAAGAAATAAAGCACATGAAAAAAGAACTCGTAATTGACACTATAAAAGAATTTCCACAAGATTTTGATCTTGATATTTTGTTCGAAAAATTAATCTTCATGGAGAAAGTTGAAAAAGGACTTTCACAATTAGAACAAGATAAAACCATACACCATAGTGAAGTTAAAGAGATCATTAGAAAATGGTGAAAATCATTTGGACTGAATTGGCCATTGAGATGCGCGTTCATCATTCAGCGAGATTATTAAAAATAAAAAATTAAGCCCTCCCCACAAATCATCCTCGACCCGTTCGTGAAATTCGTCCAAATTCGTGAAATTATATTACCATGCAAAAAACCCTAAAATACGTCATCCAAAAAGAGGGAAAGTATTATGTTTCTCAATGTTTGAATGTAGATGTGTCCAGCTTTGGTGAGACGGCGCAAGAATCGATAGCCAATTTAAATGAAGCCTTAGAGCTTTATTTCGAAGATAAAGAGGCTATTTATTCCATCACTCCTATTGACGAAACAATGATAGGTGAGACCAGGATACATGTCTAAACTATTCTCATCTGAACAAATTGTTAAAACCCTTTTAAAATTTGGGTTCAAATTCGTTTCATTCGTAAAAATATTTGTTAAAATATTGAATATCTGTAAGTACTCATGGAACTCGCAAATGCATTTTCATAGCCTTTTGTGGGATTAGCACTTGCTCGTTTCGCAAAGAGGCAGTCATCAAAAATATTCTAAAGATGGGCACACGGTCATTGTGCCCTCCCCAAGAAAAGAGATTCCTACAGGCACATTTCGTTCTATTGTTCGACAATCCGGACTTACCATTAATGACTTCCATTAAACTTAGTAGCAAAACAAATCAATGGAGATCCTGATCTTATTATCTTAATTTAAGGATCAACCTAAAATTCAAATTAATAAGATAATAAGATTCAGATTCAATCGTCTCCAATATTCTACTAAGATTAATTTGAAAAAATAAGATTTAACAAATCATCATTAACCCGTTCGTGAAATTCGTTTTAAATTCGTGAAATTCGTTCCTTACTGGAATTCGTTTTAAATTCGTGAAATTCGTTCCTTACTGGAATTCGTTTAAATTCGTGTAATCTATATTAACAAGCAAATGCATACTATAAAATTAAAAATTGATGATCGGGTTTACGATAAACTTATCCGACAATTAAGTGAATTTTCAAAAGATGAGGTTGAAATAGTGATGGACGAACCCAACTATGCTGAAATAAAAAAATACCTTGATGCGGAATTAGATGATATTACAAGCGGTAATGCAAAGTTTCTTACGGTAAATGAAGCCGAACAACGACTGGAAAACCGGATCAGAAAGCATCATTGTCCCGTTCGTGAAATTCGTATCAGAAAAAATGCGCCTTTCAAAATCAGAAATTGCAATCATTAAACAAGTCTCCGCTGAAGTATGGGGGAAGAAAATACCTATCTATTTGTTTGGATCAAGAACTGATGATTCAAACGTATAATTAAAATTTTTATTTACCTTTGATCAAACAGAAAAGGATAGATTGCTATGATTGAT
>CAYHQN010000115.1:0-14450 GCA_964358545.1 uncultured Tangfeifania sp.
TCTGAAGCATTACTTGAATCAAAAACTGTGCAGATCATACACAAATTTAGTAATCTGCTCCCTGTCATTCTCACATTGTGGCCAAATTTTTGGGTTCTCACTCGCAATGACGGGGCTCGCCGGGATTTAGGCGGAGCAATCTGTTGCCTACCTACTACCAAGTACGATGCACCGTCATTACCAGGAGGAAGGACGAAGCAATCCCTTGATCCTACTTCAATCCAAAATTCCTATCTGTGAAACTTCTCCCCAATGTACTCCAATCCCGTTGCCAATCCACTTCTCCAGTAGCCCCAGCTATGTCCGCCATCCCTGACACGGTATTCGTGCGGAATGCCCAGCTTGCGCATTTCGACATGTAACGCAGAATTTCCAATAAAGAGAAAATCGTCATCGCCACAATCGATCCAAAATCGAACCGACTTGAGTTTGTCGAGCGGGACTGAATGAATGAGATCCAGCGGATTGTTGGCTTTCCATGCTTCATTCAGGCGGGCTTCTCCCTTCAGATCCTTTCCGAAAAGACCAGCAAAGTACATTTCAAACTCTTTGTCAGATTTCGTCCTAATCTCTTCATCTGTGAATGTGCCTGAACTCAATGCCACACATGTCGAGAAAAGATCCGTATGCTTCATGGAGAGTTTCAGCGCTCCGTATCCACCCATGGAAAGTCCGGCAATAGCACGGTACTCCTTCTTCGAACGTATTCGGTATTCTTTTTCGACAAAGGGGACAAATTCATTGATAAATGTATCTTCCCAGGTGTTCTTCATGTCATAGCTGTTGCAGTACCAGGTTAGTTTACCATCCGGAATGATGAGGATACAGGATGGAAATTTTCCCTCCGAAATCCCTTTGTCTGCAATCCTGTTGGCCTCGCCAAACTGGATCCAGCCAGTCTCGTCGTCCGAGTATCCATGCAACAGATAGACAACAGGATAACTGCGTTGGGAGGTAGAATAGTCTTCCGGCAGGTAGACTGAATAGTTCATTTTCGAACCCGATTTCGAGGTAAAAGTCAGCGATTCAATCACTTTTCCCCCTTGCGGGAAAGCTGAAAACGAAAGGAACAGGAAACTGAGGATAAGGGGTAAATTTTTCATTTTTACAATTATTTTATACGGGAAAAATAAACATTTTTCCCGTATAAAATATGGGTTACTTCTTCACAAAGCGATACACTTTTACCGAATGGGGCGAAATTTTAACATATTGGGTGGTTTTGTCCATTTTCACCTCTTTGTGTTCCCACAAATCCCTTACTTTATAATCCTCCAGCCTGGATTGGTCCGGTGGCCAGTAGTTATCATTGGCTTTCAGGAGAAAACTAAAATCAACCTGAATTTCCTTCTCTGCGTCTCCCCTGTTTAACAGGCAGACCGCCTTTTCGTCGTTGGCTAATTTCTTAATCCAGATTTCATAATCCCCGTTGTTGCGAAAGCAAAAACCCTGTTTCCCCAGTTTATCCTGATCAACTGCAATAACCTCTGTATTCGTAAGTATATCGATAGTTTCTGGTGTCATGCTTCCCAAATCGTTACCGGCAATTAATGGAGCAGCAAGCATGCACCACAACGAAAAATGTGTTTTGTATTCTTCAGTGGTCATTCCTCCGTTACCGACTTCCAGCATATCAGGATCGTTCCAGAACCCGGGGCCTGCATATTTTGCAAGGTCCTTTTGCTTATCCACAAGCATGATCATCGCATCCCACCGGTCCACAATATCCTGGGTTGTACGCCATAAATGTCCGACCTCCTTTGCCCACTCCCATGGTTTTGCACCGCCCCATTCGCATATACTGAACACGATCGGACGGCCTGCGGCATAAAGCGCATCGCGCATGGTAGTGTAGGAGATTTTGGCATCCTGATTTTCGGTAAAACACCAGTCATATTTCAGATAATCGACTCCCCAGCTCGCATAAGAACGGGCATCCTGAAACTCATGGCCATATCCTCCCGGACGCTTGCATGCGCAAGTTTTTGTTCCAGCACATGAATAAATTCCAAATTTCAGACCCTTTGAATGGATATAATCAGCAAGATATTTTATCCCGTGCGGGAAATGTTCTTTATCAACTAAAATTTCCCCTTTTTCATCCCGATCCATCCCGGCCCAGCAGTCATCAATCACGACATACTCATATCCGGCGTCCTTCATACCGCTACTTACCATTGCATCTGCCATTCTAATAATAAGTTGTTCGCTCACATCGCGGCGAAATTTATTCCAGGTATTCCAACCCATGGGTGGCGTTTTTGCCAATTGATCATACTTCTGCGCTGGAGCATTCAAAAAAAAGAGCGCGACGACCATCATTAAAATAAATCTCCTCATCCTGATTCGTATTAATAATTAATATTGAATTTCTTTAGCCTGTAATATCATCGACAATAATCTCCAGGATATTGGTGATGCTTTCTCCCGGCTGTAAAATGGGCAAGGCATTCTCCTCGCGAAGTGTTTTACGCGATTTACAAAGAACATTACATGGTTCAATCCCCAGAACATATTCACCGTTACCCATCATCTTCCATTGCGTGATATAGGGAAGTTGCTTGATATTGAATTTAATGCTGACAGCGATTCCAATTTTTCCGTTTTTCAACGTGACAGTAGTTTCACCATTTTGGTCTCCCTTCATGGTGTGAAAGAATACCTGCTCATTATAAGTTGGTTGAGGTCTGATGAATTTCCTGAATTCGTTAATCCCTGGAACCGCATTCGCATCACGCGGGTTCGTCACCGAAGGATCGATCACCATTTCTGCATCTTCAGATAAAAGCGGGTAACCAAAATTCATGTGGTAGAGAATGGTATACGGACTGACCGTACTCCCAAAATTGGTGATCTTATCTGTTATGCGGATCACATTTTGTCCACGAACTGAGGAAATCTCCCGTTCCATCCTTAGTTTCTTACCAAAAAGAAATCCTTCTTCAACGATTCCCTTTACCTTATAATGGTACTCATTACCAATCCAATCAGACAGATCGGAAAACTGATTCACTGGTATCGTTGAATATCTTCCGTGGAGACCCAATTGTTCGCCGTCATCAATGCAGGGAGGACCCAGATGGGTAAGACCACAGGTGGTGAGCAGTCCTCCGGCAAAAGTGCGCAGCCATCCAATCCCTTCGGGTTCGTAATAAGAAGGGTGGGTTTCACCGTTACAGGTAAGGTAAACGAGGTTTATCCCTTTGTAACTGGCCAATGAAATATCCATTCCCCGATCGGGCAAGACAGTATATTGCAATCCACTGCCAGTGTTAATATCTGCAGCCCTCATCCCGCGTCCCCATCCTTCACTCAAGGTGTAATGGCGGCAACCTCCTATTTGTGAAAGGTTTCCAATGTACTTCAGCAATTCAGATTTATCCATGTTAATGTTTTTAAATATGTCCTTCTAGTCGCAGATTCTGTTACCAGTTTAATCTGCCGGTTATTCCGTCCAGAACTGTTTCAACAGAGGGTACAGCTTCTTATAGCTTTCGAATTTTTTGTTGTAATATCCCGCATTTCCTGGATTCGGAGAGAAAACTTCATTCCCAATGCTGTTTTGCCTTGACAACTGTTCAACTGAAATTTTCTCAAAAGCGCTGCAGGCGAGCAGTGCGGCTCCATAGCAACCTGCTTCCTTAACATTACGCACGATGATCTTTTTATTGAGTACATCCGCTTTCATCTGGGTCCAATTCTTATTCTTTGTCCCTCCCCCTGTGGCAATAAAGGTAACGATCTTCATGCCGGATTCCTCCATCAGTTGAAGATTAAGTTTCATTTCAAAGGCAACACCTTCGAGAAGTGCCCTGGTAATTTCCCACTTGGTTGTCGTCAATTGGATTCCGATAATGGCTCCCTTGGCCCTGGTGTCAAAATATGGAGTTCCGGTTGCTGAAAAATAGGGAAGCACAAGCAGATCAGTAGGAGCATCCGGCATGGCATCCAGAAGTAAGGAATAAGGATTTTGACCTGTTTCGGTGGCTTTGGCAACTTCTGATTGTCCAAGTTCATCCCGCATCCACCTAAGAATATTTCCTCCCGTTAAGCTATAAGCAACTGAAGTGTATTTACCCTTTATCGTATAATCATAACAGCAAAGGTTGTTTCTTTTCAACTCTTCCGAGAAGCTTGGTTGATCCAGCACAGGACAAAAACATTCAACTGTTCCTGTTGCATACATACACATTCCGGGTTCAGTTACGCCTGCTCCCAAGGCAGCACAGTTTTGATCGTGGCCTCCGGCCACCAGCATTACACGATTTTTGAATCCAAGTTTTTTACCTCTGCCGAGTTCAATAAACCCTGCTATTTCTCCCGAAGCGACAGGTGTTGCGAGTTTTTCGGCCGTTAGGCCAACAGCGCCGAGTATTTCTTCGCTCCATTGATGGCGGACCACGTCAAACAACATGGTACGACCTGCCAGTGACCAGCTTATCTTTGGCTCAAGCCCCATCCTGTAATGGAAAAGATCTTCGAAGCACAGGAAATACCTCGAATTCTTCCAAATCCCTGGCTGGTTCTCTTTGACCCAGAGAATCTTATAAAGGGTAAACAGCGGATGGGGAGTATGTCCGGTGATATCATATATTCTATCCGTCCCAAAGTTTACACTCCAATCAATTGCAATATCCCTGGCCCTTGCATCCGAAGATACCATGGCATTTCCCAGGGCCCGGCCATCCCGGCCAATCGGTGTAAATGCCTCTCCCTGACTGGAGATACTCATGGATACTACCGGATCAGGGATTTTTGCATTTACCTCTTCTATTACTTCGAAACATTTGTTGATCACTTCATCCGGATTGAGTTCTGCCCAACCCGGATGGGGGTGTAAGACAGCGTATTCCCGGAATGAAGAGGCAAGTTCCCTCCCTTCCATATTGAATACTACTGCTTTACATCCACCTGTTCCGATATCTAAACCGAGATAGCTCATTTAAAGTTCCGTAATTTCGTATCTGAGATACCGGGTAAATGCTTCGCGTAAGGCTGTTGCCGCCAGACCAGGTGTAACACTCACATGATGACGGTAACCGTTGTACCCGATTTTATAGAGTTTTTCCTGCAACTGGTCAATTTTTACTACGCCTCCGCAACCGAAAAAGCCTTCCTGTATTTCATCGTTGGTGAATTCTCCTTCTCCCAGGTAAATATGTAGTTTGCCATCCTGGGTTTTGGAACTGGCAAAGGTGATTTTATTGGGAGCAATGCGTCCAACATTGCATCCAAAACCATTTCCTGCACCAAGCGCCTTCGCGAACATGGGATGGTCAATTACCTCCCCTTTGGCTGTCATAAGACTCTGTGGTACCGGGCCGCAATGGAAAAGAATACATTTATCGGGTTCACTCCCGTAGTTATTGTTCCAGTCGAGACAGGTGGCCGGTTTACCAGATGCCAGATTGAGAGCATACATGGTTATCGCATTACAGATATCAAGTTCACAGGCTGCAGGGAACCCGCGATCGTTAAGTTCACTCAACAATACACACGGAGCTACGCCAAATTCCTTCTCCATTTCAATCCAGCAACGCAGGGCGAGAGAATCAAGACTATATTCTTCGATGATTTCATCGATGACAACACCGAAGCGAATCAGGTTTTCAAACGCTTTTTCCGGAACTTTTTTAAAGTTGGTATAATTCCCGAGTCGATAAGCTTTTTGCTTCGCTGCAGTGGAAGTGATGTCCAATTTGCGTACACGGCTGAATACTTCGGATAAATCAAGCGCTTCAGTGGTAATCCCGTATTTCTGCAACGTCAGCTCGTCATAACGGACGGTTTTAAATGCCGTGGTCCTCGCACCTATTGCCCCCACTGTCATCCGCTTCATCCCTTTAACAATTTTACAAACCTTGTCAAAGACATCTATCTGTTGCTCAAACTCTTTGGAAAAGGGATGTACTGTGTGTGGAGGGAAAACGGTGTAGGGTAATTGGTACTGGTAGAAAACATCCATAATGGAAAATTTACCACAGAAGGCATCACGTCGCTGGTGAAATTTCATTTTATCCAGTTCGTCAGGGTAGGCCAGTATGTAAATGGGTACCCCTGCATCCTGCAAGGCAGAAACGGCTCCGGTTTCATCGCCAAAATTGGGAAGGCACAGGATTACGCCTTCAAACTTGCCCCGGTTGTCATCGAGGAATCTCGCGTATTTGCGGCCCTCTTCCGGACTTTCAACCGCCCCGAAACGTGTCAGGTTACTGTCCATCATCAGAAAGTCATGCCCCAGCTTTTTTAAGGTGTCGCTTAATTCGTTACGGGCCTCGGCGATTAACGATTCCGGGAAGAATCCACGGTTGCCAAAATAAAGTGCGAATGTTGATTTTTGCTTTTTCATGGTAATAGTTTTTTAGTAGAAGCATTTAGAGACTGTTTAAAATTTATTTTTTTTTGCCCGTAGGGCATTAATATCAATAGAAAAAAACAACGAAGAAATCTATTGTCCGTTAGGACATTAACAGATAAAAGATTAATTCCCTACGGGAAATCTGGTTTAATGATGTGCCCTTTCTATTGACATTTATCTCCTACGGAGAAAATTTAAACAGTCTCTTAAAAAGGTTGTCTATTCCCTGGCGTAAATTTTCGTGTATTAATCCTTTAAGATCCGTTCGGCCGATCCGGAAATTTCGAGCTGATTATTAATGATGTCAAGCATTTCATTGTAAACTGCTTCCTGCGCTGCATTGACAGAAGTGTTCATCAGTTTCTCATAAGGCTGCCTGATGGCTGTGGCAATGTTGATTTTGGCTATCCCATGTTTAAAGGATTGCATCAGATACTCTTTGGCAATACCCGTACCCCCATGCAATACAAGTGGGATATTTACGGACTCATTAATTATCTTTAAATGAGGGATAGCAAGACGGGCTTCTATTTTTTTCCCGGTACGTGTTGCGGCAGAAATAGCCCCATGAATATTGCCAATGGCTACTGACAACCAGTCGGTCTGGGTTTCGGCCACAAACTGTTTCGCCTCCTCAGGTGAAGTAAATCCTTTTCCTGAAGCAAATAGTTCGTCATAAGGGGGTAGCGGTCCCGATTCATGTCCCATTACCGCCCCGAGCTCTGATTCAACCGGAATGCCGGCCTTATGGGCCAACTCCACAATCTTGCGTGTCTTCCCGATATTATCGAATAATGACAGCCGCGATCCATCGATCATCACCGAATCGTATCCAAGTTCAATGGCTTCAGCGATAATACTTTCGAAATCGGTAAGCAGATTATCTTCATCTATCACCGGGACATGATCAAGATGAAGCCGGGTATAACGCAAATCCTTTAATTTTTCATATTCATCCCGAACAGATTTCATGCTTCCCGATTTGAATTTTAGCCATTCCAGCCGGGCTACCATTATCAGTCCGAAGGTACCCGTATCATGGAGCGCTCTCACCACGGGTTCCATCATGGGCAAGTAAGGGATATTAAAACCTGGAATTACGAGGCCTTTTTCCCGGGCTTTTTTTACAATCTCAGCTGTACTCAGTTCATTTTTAATCATGTGCAAGAAATTTCCTGAAAAACAATTACATTAACATGCTGTGCGAATAGCGCTATTAGATTAGATCCGTAGAATTTACCGATTATACAAACATATATTTTTAAAAACATAAAAGTGTAGCATTCGATTTGCAGAATCACGAACTATATTTACACATTAATTACATTTAGGGACAGAATAAAATAATATATGGAAATCGCTTACGAAAAACTTTGCCTGGATGCAAACTCTCTTTTTCATTACCAGGAATTTATTCAACCTCGTTTCAACTCGCCTTATCATTTACATGATGAGTTTGAACTTATTTTAATTATCAAAAGCCATGGAAAGCTATATTTAGGAAGTAACGTGGTAAACTTCACAGATGGCGATATGTTCCTGTTTGCACCCGGGTTGCCACATTGTTTTTACAACACCCGGGGATATGAAAAAGAGAATATACCAGCACATGCAGTAGTCGTTCAATTTGATAAAGATTTTCTTGGGAATGCTTTCTTCAATAAAAACGAAGTGTCTCAATTTACCAGATTGAAAGACAAATCAAAATTTGGGGTACAATTTATCCAAACTAAGAAATCGCTGCAAAAAAGAATTCAAAGATTAAACCAGAAAAAAAACCTTAAAAAATTAGGGGAATTTTTGCTTATATTGAACAAACTGGCCGCAAAAAAAAATATCAGGCTATTAAGTACTGAAAACACGCTGAATCTCTGCAATTTAAACGACTCCGTCATCATTAACAATGTTTACAAATATGTAGCTGAAAACTTCCAGAAGAAAATCTCCTTCGATGTAGCATCTTCGGTTGCCAATATGCAAAGGTCGGCGTTCTGCAGGTATTTTAAGCGCAAAACAAAGAAGAAATTTTCTGAATTTGTAAATGAAACTCGTATCATGCATGCCCGAAAGCTTTTAGCCGAAACTGATAAAACAATAATCGAGATAGCTTTTGAGTGTGGCTATGACAATACCTCCTATTTTAACCGTCAATTCAGGCAGCACTGCAGTATTACCCCAACTGAGTACAAGGAACAAATCGCGCAGCCTTAATGCTATACCTTTTTATTCATTTAGACTTTCCCGCAGATTACACACACCAAAACCAATTTGCCCTGAAATAAGCGTTTATTACCAATGTTTTCTTTTAATATTTATCCAACGCACCCCTGAATGAATAATAGCCAATATAAACATAGGCAACAAGGGGAACCATCATCGCAACAGCCATGCTGTTTGTTCTTTCTCCAATATATCCCATTAACGGAGTACAAAGTGATCCACCAATGATTGCCATTACCAATATCGATCCACCAATTTTTGTGTTTTCGCCCAAACCTTTGATGCTGGATGCAAAAATGGTAGGATACATCAGCGACATAAAGAAGCTTGTAAAAAAGATGGCCCACATGCCAATCCATCCGGGAATCAACACGCTGAATCCAACCAAAATAATATTGATAATACTATACCAACCCATCAAACGGCTGGGTTGGATATGATGCATAAACCAGGTAGCAGAAAAACGTCCCAAACCAAAAGCCACTAAGGTTCCGGTTAAAAAGTATCCGGCCACTTTCTCCGTTTGACCGGTATAATCCTGCACATAAGGTATGAAATAACTCCAGGTTCCAACTTGAGCCCCTACATAGAAAAATTGTGCCACCACTCCTTTCCAAAAATGCGGGAACTGTAAAAGATCCTTAAAACTGCCATTTGAATCAGCCAATTTACGCTTTTCTGCTTCAAACTTGGGAAATTTCACTTTGATAATCAGGAAAGCCCAAACCAAAGCAAACAGCGCCAATGCAAGATAGGGCTTCACTACGCGCATCGTTTCGTGTTGAAGGAAGGTGTCGTATGCACCAGCCATTTTCATGGCGGCAATTTTTGTTTCATCAGGTTCAATCCCCGAGAAGATAAACACAGTTCCCAACAACACTCCAACGACAGAGCCGATTGGGTTGAATGCCTGCGAAAAATTCAAGCGTTGTTCAGAGGATTCCGGATTACCCAGTAGTGCAATAAAGGGATTGGCTCCGGTTTCAAGAAAAGCCAATCCGGAAGCGATGACAAAAAGTGCCATCAGGAAAAATCCATATTGCCCGATAATTGCTGCAGGCCAAAAAAGCAGACATCCGGAAGCATAAAGCAATAAACCAAAGACTATCCCAGTTTTGTAGCTGTATCTGCGCATTAACATGGCAGCAGGCACTGCCAGTACAAAATAACCCATATAGAATGCCGATTGGATTAACCCCGCCTGAAACCGTGAAATTTCCATCGACTTCATAAATTGTTTGATCAATACCCCATTCAGGTTGTTGGGAATCCCCCACATAAAAAACAAAGTAGTGACCAATATAAACGGGACAACAAATCCAGATGTTATAAAACTTTTGCTTTGAAGGTTAGCCATATTTTAAAATTAACAATCATTTAAATTATCCTTCATTCACAACCTTCATTGCCATATCAGCCCATTCCCAAAGCCGTTGAGGACGGTAATTCAGTGTCGAAATATCTTTCATGATAAATTCGACATTACATCCCTTTGCAGCTTGTTTAAATGCCAACAATTGGTTTCTTGCTTCTTCTATATCCCATGATACAAATATGGCAGGAGAGGGTTTTCGACTAAGTACATATTTATCACCCAGGTTGTCCACCGCTTTTTCGATATCTACCCAGGCACTGGCCGACACCTTACGCAGATTAGGAATGTGCGAAAGGATTTCTGCTTTTTTATCCAATGGTTCGCAGCATCCATAGTAGGTTAAGCCAAATCTTTTAAGCCAACGCAAGTCGTGTTCAATGGCAAATTCCCAGTGCATTTCGGGTGAAACTGACGTGAAAATCTGAGCATTTGAACAACCCCACATATTTATCGGACGTACGTGATTAGCGTCAAAATCTGAACCCGGGAGTTCGCTGGTATAACCATATCCTCCGGAACCAATTCTTGTATTGTTACAATCTAAACTTAAAAGATTTTGGGCTTCAAATTGATCAAGTTCATGCATCCATGCATCCACCATCTTTTCATAGGCGTAATGAACCATTTCGGGGCGTAAGCACAAATCCAGCATTGCTTCTTCGATTCCCCACCAACGAATCAGAAAGTCCCACGGAGTATACCAGATATGTGTTTGACCAACTTTTTTAACTGGGATTATCCCCGAGAAAATATCCTGCATGGTATCAAAGCTGTACTGGGTAGCTTTCTCCTTAAAAGTTATTACCGGGAATTTTATTTTTTCAACGTCTTCCAATTCTTTAATCTGCACCTTGAAATGGCGGGAATAAATATCGTTCTTCTCATCCATATGCACTGTGTCTACCTCTTCAACAATTCCAAAATCAGTGGTATGGTAAACGATCGGGCAATCCATATAGTCGTTAACCACCATATCGCATGGCATGTGTTCCCATTGGTAGATGGTCCTGCGAAGAGTTGTCTCCAATTCCCGTGCCCACGGATGATTTGTCCTCAATGTCAATTCATCGTTGACATTCATCTCATGCCAGGGAATTTCATTAATCCATACCATGGGTCTTTCCTGCTTCAGGTCGTTCATCTTTTGCCACATCAGGGACTTTTCCTTATGAATAGGTAAAACCGCAATTTCAGCAATTTTAGTACCAAGGTGGCGCAAAATCCCCTTCTCCTTCATGGTTAAAACTATCTCTTGTTCCATGGGAATTTGTGGAATATGACTTGGATCGTGCAGCATGATTATTAATTTTGGATTATGGGTAATTTTTCTTCTCTCCTGATGTATTTTCCAACCTGTTTTAAGGTCTTAACATCGATAGCCCTAATGCGTCCTTCATAGTTTGGACCAATATCCAGCGAGAAAATATTTCCGTATTTTACTGCGCCCAGGTAATCCTGATATATTTTCCCGGCAGATAAGCACAATTGATCATGTTTTGGAAGCGAATAGAACCACATGGCACCGCCCTCGTGTTTAGGGAGAATAGGATAAGTAAATTCAGCCGCTATGAACCCTTTGTATTCAGCCGCATGTTTGTTATAAAAGCCGGCTCCGGAAATATCATCCAGCGCTGATGGACTGCCCATTTCGCCCAATCGGATCCGACCGGCTGGCGTACCATGATTGTAACCAGGAAGGCAGTTGGGCTGGAATTTGGCAACCCATTTGTCGGTTTCCTCATGACTCAGTCCACCATCTCCTTGTGCATGGTCGAACCAGATGTATTCGATTGGTCCGTAGTTTGTTAAAAGTTCTTTGAGCTGGGCTTTTTTAATTTCGGGATTTTTCCCGCCACTTGAAGAAAAAGTAGCCCCGGGAAAAGTCCAGTCGCCTTCGGAAAAATAGAGGGCCAGCTTAATGCCATATTTATCGCACGATTTCCTGAGTTTTGCCAACACATCAATTCCCAGCGGACTATTAGTTACTTTTTTATTGGTTGTTTTTGTATCCCATAAACAAAAACCATCGTGATGTTTGGTAAGAAATAAAATATAACCCATTCCGGCATCCTTAGCCACTTTGCACCATTGGTCGGTATTGCATCCGGTCGCCTTGAAATAGGAAGCATCTTTACCATCGGTGGGAGTCCACTCCTGTCCTGAAAAAGTACTGAATGACCAACAAATAAACATACCGAATTTCATCGACTTAATTTGTTCTGCACGAATTTTGTCGTCAATCTTTTCGGAATAGTCTGATTTCGTTTTTTTAACAAAACCCGACAACAGAAATAAACAAACAATAATAATAAGTGTAGTTTTCAATTTCATCGTATTGGTTCTATTTGGGTATTGGAATGACTTGAAAATCTGAATTCTGTAATCTTCGGACAATCGTACTTAGTTTTAATTGGTTCTCATTAATAACCCAAACTTACCGCACCATCAACAGGCAAAGCAACCCCTGTTATAAATGATGCCTCGGATGAAGCCAGAAATGCTGCGGCATTTCCAATTTCTTCGGTTGATGCTATTCTATTAAGGGGATGAACACTATAAATATATTCTTTTGCCTTTTGCGGATCCTTTTGCTGACTGAACCAGTCTTCCACCAGCGGAGTTTCTACCCAACCGGGACAAATACAGTTTGCCCTGATTCCATCTTTCGCAAAATCCAGCGCCATTCCTTTGGTCATTGCAACTATTCCTCCTTTTGAGGCAGAATACGCTCCGGCATTCGACTGTCCGATAAGTCCGACCATTGAACTCATGTTTAGAATACAACCTTTGGTTTTTCTGAGGTGTGGAATTGAATATTTGCTACATAAAAAAACACTCTTCAAATTGGTGTTAATAATAAAATCCCATTCGTCTTCTGATGTAACTTCAATATTTTTTGAGATATGATAACCTGCATTATTAAATAGAATATCTATTTGCCCGAATGTACTAATAACACTACTGATCATAGATTGCACATCTTTTGAACTGGTTAAATCGGTTTTAATAAATTTTGATATACCATTTCTTTCGGCAATTTCTTTGACTGTCTGTTCACCTGATTTTTCATCGATATCTACAATCACCACTTTTGCACCTTCTGCTGCAAATACAAGGGCGCATCCTTTACCTATTCCTTTTGCAGAACCTGTAATAATCGCTACTTTGTTTTTTAGTTTCATATTTTCATCCTCCATCTTAGTTTCCTATTTTCAAAGCAAAGCATTTGCATATCCCAGAATTATCCATGAAATAATTAATACAATATTTCCAAAAATAAGAACCTGAAATGGCGATTTTGTGCCTTTCCACTCCCCCGCACGGATTCCCCAAAAACTGCTGACAATAAGTGAAATCGCAAAAAACATTGTCCAACATATAACGGGTCCCATTTCGCCCATAATAGCAGCACTCTGACCATAAACGCCTAATGCCGCAAACCAGCAGAATCCGGTAATGATAGCCATAAAGTATATCCTCGCAGGTTTTTTATTGATCAATACATTCCAGGATTTATTTTTTATCAGTAAATAAACAGAGTAGATAAAATTTGGGATAAATCCGCCAAAGAGGACAACGATCCATGCCACTAAACTTGCGCTTTGCGGTTTTACACCTTGTTGAATGGCGGCATTTATAGCAGGCGCAGCACTGGTAAAGCTAATATTTTGTAATGCGGCACCTATTCCTGCTGCAATTGAAAATATAATACCAAGTTGAAAAAATATTCCCTTTTTAATCCCTGATTTTTTGCTGTCTTCTGAATTCTGAAATTTATTCCGTAAACTACCTGCATAAGAAATCAAAATAACTCCTGCAGTCATAACTACTAAGCCTAAAATAATGAATGGAAATGATGGTTTATTACTGAAATTTTCAATTTGAAATAAAGGTAAAAGAGAACCTAATGATGCCCCTGTACTCATGCATAACCCGAATGATAGCGAAACCCCAACATAATTAATAGCCAAACCAAATAATATGGCACTTATCCCCCACATTGCTCCAAATAAAATCGAATAAAGAATTGTTCCGGTTGATAAAACACTGATGGCTCCGAATACATCAGGAATTAGAATTTTTGCCCAAATGAAAGGGATAACTATTAAACCAAATATCGAAAACACAACCCAATACGATTCCCATACAGGCGTAAATTTTTTCATACCCAAACCGAATGTACCCTGAAAAAAGCCTGCAAGGACAATTAAAAGTATTGATAGTGTAAAGTTACTCATAGTCGTATTATTTTATATTTTAAAATTCAATCAGGATATAATACTTTTCATTGCATAAGTGATACAATAATACATTTATTCGGTGAATTATGTTGCATATGCGTACATTTGTATTCGCAACATATCGCAAATCTTCATTGATAGCCTGAGTCTGGCCTGAATAAAGTTCTTTAGCTCAAAAAATAAAGAATATTAATAATCAGATACTTCTACTTTACTAAAATGATTTTTACTTATAATATCTATCTATATCAGCCTG
>CAYHQN010000116.1:0-14434 GCA_964358545.1 uncultured Tangfeifania sp.
CTTAGACAGAGGGAAAGAAATAACCGACAGTATCCGTACATATGCTGCGAATATTCTGGCAGAAGAAGACCTGCTTTTGCAAATAAAAAACGAAAATGAAGCTTATCAGGCAAGCCGCAACCAATTGATTATTGCATTAAGTCTTTTGATACAGGGGTTGTTGTTGGCGATCATCTTTTTTATTGTGAGCCGGAATGTAAGAAGCCGTCGCAAAGCAGAAGAGGCGCTCCTGAAATTGAACGAAGAGCTTGAATTCCGGGTGAAAGAACGAACTGCTTCGCTACGCGAAAATGAAGCAAGACTACAAGAAGCACAGCGTGTCGCAAAACTTGGTAATTGGGAACTTGACTTACAAACAATGACACCAATATGGTCGCCAGAGACTTACCGCATTCACGAAGTCGATCCTTCTATTAAACCCGATCTCGAAAGCGCCATTAATTTTTATGCGCCAGATGCCCGACCGATTATCACCGAATATATAAATCGCTGCATCCAGGACGGTACACCCTGGGACCTGGAGCTGCCGTTCATTACTGCGAAGGGCAAACACATCTGGGTTTGTGCCAAGGGGGAAGCAGAGTTCCAGGATGGTGAGTGCATGCGTCTCTTTGGTACTTTCCAGGATATTACCGAGCGCAAAAAAGTCGAAAAAGAAATTAAAAAAGCCAACCGGGTCTTTGCGGTTCTAAGCAATATCAACCAAACCATTGTTCGGGTAAAAGATAAACAAACACTTTTTAATGAAGCATGCCGTATTACGGTTGAAGATGGAAAATTCCTTATGGCGTGGATTGGAATGGTTGATGAGCAAACCAATAAATTTATTCCGGTTGCATCTGACGGTTACGCTGAAGAATATATTAAAACAATAGACATCGATCTGAACGATCCGGTTTTGGACGATGGACTGATTGGTCGTTGTATAAAAACGGGTGTTCATTATTTGGCAAACGATATTGCCAGCGATCCCGAAATGATTCCGTGGCGGGATAGCGCCTTAAAACTCGGCAACAAATCATCCGCTGCCTTCCCAATTACAGTTTTTGGAAAAACAATCGGGGCTTATTTGATCTATTCCGAAGAGCAGTTTTTCTTTGACGAAGTAGAAGTAAAATTGCTGGATGAGTTGGCAATTGATATTTCATTTGCCATAGAAAAAATTGAATCCGAAATCAAACGCAAACTTGCCGAAGAGGCAAGGAACAGTTCTGAATCCCGCTATCGTCGCCTTTTCGAATCGGCAAAAGATGGAATTCTTATTCTCGATGCTGTAACAGGTAAGATTGTAGATGTGAATCTGTTTATGATTGAGATGTTGGGCTACTCTCGCGAAGTATTCATTGAAAAAACAATCTGGGAAATCGGTTTCTTCAAAGATATTATCATGAATCAAGATAAGTTTTTGAAACTACAGCAGAACGAATACGTGCGGTATGAAGATTTACCGCTCGAAACTGCTGATGGGCGGATTATAGATGTTGAATTCATCAGCAATGTATATTTAGTAGATAATCAAAAAGTTGTTCAATGCAATATTCGGAATATTTCCGAGCGAAAAGCAGCAGAAAGATTAATTATTACCCAGCGAAATTTAGGAATTAAGATAAATTCGATATCTGAACTTGACGAACTCTATCGTATTTCGATAGATGCATTGCATCGTGCAACAGGAATGGAATGCGGGGGAATTTATCTGTTCAATAATGAGCTGCGAAACTTGGATTTGATATACAGTGTAGGTCTAAGCGAACAGTTTATTGCAGTTACCTCTCACTATGACGAGAATTCGGACCATCTAAAATATGTGAAGAGTGGTAAACCGGCATTTATCGAATACGCTCAACTACCTGTTAAACTTGGAGAAATTGAACTAAAGGAAAACTTACAATCATTCATTCTTCTGCCATTGATTAATAAAGAGATAATTATCGGCTGCATTAATTTAGCGTCACATCAAAATATTGTCTTACCAATCCACCAGCAAAAAGGGATTGAAACAATTGCTGTTCTTATTGCCAATGCGTTTGAAAGAATCCAAAATGAAAAAGAAATCTTCCTCCAAAATATCATTCTTGAAGTAAAAGTGGAAGAACGCACAAAACAACTTGCTGAAACAAATGAAGAACTTTTAATTGCCAAAACCGAAGCCGAACGGGCCAACCTTGCCAAGAGCGAATTCCTTTCGCGCATGAGCCACGAACTGCGCACACCCATGAATTCGATACTCGGTTTTGCTCAGTTAATGAATATGGGCGAACTCAAACCCGCTCACAAAAAGGGGGTTGACCACATTATGAAGAGCGGGAAACATCTGCTCGATTTAATCAACGAAATCCTCGACCTATCGCGTATTGAATCGGGGGAGCTTTCATTATCTATGGAGCCGGTACAGTTTAAAGGAATTATCAGGGAATCGTTCGACATTTTGCAGCACCTTGCTGAAAGCCGCCACATAAAACTCGAATTGGCCGAATCGGCCTGTAACGATCTTTTTGTGTTTGCCGACCGGCAGAAGCTTAAACAGGTACTCCTGAATTTAATCAACAACGCGGTAAAGTATAACCGCGAAGAGGGAAGCGTAAAGGTGGTGTGCGAGGCAGGGAGTCAGGAGGCCACAGACGGAAAACCGGCTACGGTGCGGATTAGTGTGGTCGATACAGGTACGGGGATCGCTACAGATGAGATTAAAAAGCTCTTCACACCTTTCCAACGGATAGGATCAACAATTTCTGAAATTGAAGGAACAGGACTTGGATTAACCGTTTCCAAAAAATTAACCGAAGCGATGAGAGGAACAATTGGGGTGGAAAGTAAAGTTGGCGTTGGCAGTACATTCTGGATCGAACTGCCGCACGCTGAAGGTCAGATTGACCGCCACGAACGAAATGGAGATTTCATAAATCGTGAAGCCGAATCGGTAGTAGTCGGTACACTTTTGTATATCGAAGACAATGTTTCGAACATACAATTGGTGGAGCAGATTCTGGAAATGAACAGGCCTCAAATACGTTTAATTACTGAAATGTATGGGAAGAGCACGGTGAAACTTGCCACCGATTACAAACCTGATATGATACTTCTTGATCTGGACTTGCCAGACATTCACGGAAGCGAAGTATTGAAGTTGTTACAACGTGAACCAATAACAAAATCAATTCCGGTTGTCGTTTTGAGCGCCGATGCCATGAACAGCCAAATTGAAAAGCTCATGCAAGCCGGGGCTGATAATTATTTAACCAAACCCTTGGAGGTGCTGGAGTTTTTGCGAGTGGTTGACGAGGTGATGAAAAAATAATAAAAAAACCATGGAAAATTCAAACTTAAAAGATGCCAACATCCTGATTGTTGACGACGAGCAGGCCAATATTGACATTTTAACCGGCCTTCTGGAAATAAAGGGATACAACAATATTTATCCTATCACCGATCCGCGTTTAGTATTGAGTCTATTTCAGGAAATAAAACCCGACATTATCCTGCTTGACCTGATGATATGCCCCATTTGACCGGCTTCCAGGTTATGGAACAGTTGGCAGAGCTGGTTCCTGACAGCACGTATCTGCCCATACTGGTACTAACGGCCGATATTTCAGCCAAATCAAAGTTACGGTCACTCTCCGCTGGCGCCAAAGATTTCCTGACCAAACCCTTCGACCTAACCGAGGTTGACCTTCGCATCAGCAATTTACTTCAAGCACGTTACCTCCACACACGGCTTCAAAACCAAAATTTAATACTGGAAGAAAAAGTACAGGAACGGACCGTTGAGCTGCAAAACACCATCGTTGAACTTGAAATTGCCAAAACGAAGGCCGAAGAAAGCGATCGGTTAAAATCTGCGTTTCTTGCCAACATGAGCCACGAAATCAGGACTCCCATGAATGGAATCCTGGGTTTTGCCGAAATACTAAAAGAGCCTGATCTTACCGGGGAACAGCAGCAAGAGTATATCAGCATCATTGAAAAAAGCGGTGTGCGTATGCTCAATATCATTAACGACATCATTTGTATTTCAAAAATAGAATCCGGGCAAATGGGGATTTCTATTACAGAGACGAATATAAACCAGCAGATTGAATACATTTATACCTTTTTCAAGCCTGAGATTGAGCAAAAAGGGATACAGTTTCTCTTTAAAAATGCTTTTCAGGGAAAAGAAGCCTTCATTAAAACTGACCGCGAAAAAATCTATGGCATTCTTACAAACCTGATTAAAAATGCCATTAAATTTACAAAGACAGGATCCATAGAAATTGGATACCACATCGTAGAGACGTTGCATGCAACGTCTCTACTGGAATTTTATGTACGGGATACCGGCATTGGTATCCGGCCGGAACAGTTGGAAATCATTTTTGAACGGTTCAGGCAAGGCAGTGAATCGCTTTCCCGAAATTATGAAGGTGCAGGATTGGGATTATCCATTTCGAAAGCATATGTGGAAATGCTTGGCGGAAAAATTTGGGCAGAAAGCGAAGAAGGGAAAGGTTCCACATTCTATTTTACCATTCCATACCATGCCCAAACGGAAGACAAAACTGTCGGCAAAAATGTAGTTTTGGCTGGTGGGGCAGAGAATCGGATGAAGAAATTGAAAATATTAATTGCCGAAAACGACAAAGAATCGGAAATGCTTCTTGAATTGATAGTTCAAAAATTCAGTAAAACAGTTTTAAAAGCAAGGACCGGAATTGAAGCTGTTGAAACATGCCGAAACAACACTGATATCGATTTGATCCTGATGGATATTATAATGGATGGAATGGACGGTTATGAAGCCACCAGGCAAATCCGCTTATTCAATAAAGATTCGGTTATTGTTGCACAAACAGCTTTAGCACTAGAGGGTGATAGGGAAAAGTCAATAGCGGCAGGCTGCACTGATTATATTTCAAAACCAATCAGGAAAGAGAAAATTACGGAGTTGATACAGAAACATTTTGGAAGGAATTGATCTATGGCTAAAAACATTAACGACAATCCAAAATCGAACCCTTCAACCCTTCGGCAGGCTCAGGGCAGCGCAGCTCAGGGACCGATCGGAAATTGTTTTTTATTTGTTAAAAAGGATCTTCTCCAGATCGGGCCTGCCGATTTTGCGAAGTTCGCTAATCAGTTCTCTTCTGAATTCATTTTTGTACCAGAAAAAGAATTTCCGTTGCGCAAGTTTCTGGTCTGATGTTTTGGCTGTATAGACTTTCTCCAGGGTATATGGGTGATATCCTGAGTAGTAGATCACGGTGGCCAGGGTCATTGGGGTAGGGGTGAAGTCCTGGACCTGCTCCAATTTGAAATTCTGCTCCTTCATTTTGGCTGCCAGATCGGCCATGGATTCGACAGTACTTCCCGGGTGACTGGAGATAAAATAAGGAATCAGCTGTTGCTTCAATCCATATTTCTCATTGGTTTTGTCAAAGAATTTCTTGAGTAGGGCAAACTGGGAGAAGGAAGGTTTTCGCATAATTGTAAGTACTTTATCATCAGTATGTTCAGGGGCAACTTTTAGCCGGCCCGAAACATGCTTCTCAATGACCTGATCGAGATAGTCCAGATTTCCCTGGTTGACCTTCTCATCTTCGACCCGGTGAAAGATAAGGTCGTAACGGATTCCGCTGCCAATGAAAGCTTTCTTTACTCCCCGGATATTGGATACCTTGTCGTAAAGCCTGGTCATCGGCCGGTGGTCGGTATCCAGGTTTTTACACACGGTGGGGTAAATGCAGGAGGGTCTTTTGCAGGACTGGCAAATAGATAGATGTATACCGGCCATTTTGTACATATTGGCAGACGGACCGCCAACGTCGGATATGTATCCCTTGAAATCGGGCATTTGTGCCACCTTCTCTGCCTCCCGGAGAACCGATGCTTCGGATCTTGAGGCTATGAATTTACCCTGATGGGCGGAAATAGTGCAAAATCCGCATCCCCCAAAACAACCCCTGTGGATATTGATCGAGTGCCTGATCATTTCGTAGGCAGGAATAGCTCCCTTGCCGTTGTATTTTGGATGCGGCAGCCTGGTAAAAGGCAGGTCACTGTAAAGATCGGCCTCTTCCGTGCTCAGCGGCGGCCATGCAGGATTGATCACCACTTTCTGATCCCCGTGTGCTTGAAAGAGCCGGGTCTCCGGTTCCATCCGGTTGGATTCCTCTTCGATGACTTTGAAATTGCGCGCATAGTTGATCTTTTCAGCCTTGCAGGCTTCATAACCAAACAGCTCAAATTCGTCCCAGGAGGTGTCGGATGGTATGGACTGGTCCTTTTGCAACACGAATGCAGTTTGCTGAATATCTGTCAACTCCTTTAGCTTTTTTCCGGCCCGAAGTTGTTCTACCAGCACAATAAGCGATTTTTCCCCCATCCCGTAAAAGAGCATATCGGCCCGACTCTCAATCAGGATGCTTGGTTTTAAGCTGTCTGACCAATAGTCGTAATGGGTAACCCGGCGCAGGGAGGCTTCTATGCCCCCGATAATCAACGGTACATCAGGATATAACTTTTTTAGGATATTTGAGTAGACGATGGTGGCATAATCCGGTCGGGCGCCGGCACGGTCACCGGGCGTATAGGCATCGTTCGATCGTTTGCGTTTATTGGCGGTGTAATGGTTGACCATTGAATCCATACATCCGGCTGTAATGGCGAAAAAGAGCCTTGGTTTTCCCATTTTTTTGAAATCGCGAAGGTCATCCTGCCAGTTGGGTTGTGGCACGATGGCAACTTTCAACCCCTCCCGTTCCAGGATACGGCCGATTACTGCCGCGCCAAAGGATGGATGGTCAACATAGGCATCACCCGAGAAGAGGACGACATCAACCTCCTCCCATCCCAAAGCCCGGATCTCTTTGATAGTGGTGGGCAACCAATTGCTAATTTTATATTCGTTCAAAATCAAATCGCTTTGATGCAAAATTACATCATATTGGAAGCGAAACTTATTTTTCAATACCAATTCTTTATATTTGGATAGTCAAGTGCAATCTTTTTAGGTTTATTTCAAAGTTGACGTCACTTGCGATCTGCCAATATCCTGGTAAGTAAAAACGGCAAACCGGAAAATTATGAAATGAGCATGATTGTAAATCACCAATCGGAGTGAATATAAACAACATGCGAATCGAAGATCGACGAAGTCAATTCCATTTGGCCATTGAAAAACAAAATATAAACAAATGAAACTTGTAAAACCGCAGGATTTAATTAAAGCGAGTCCTTTCATTCAATACCTGGGAGGTGAGTATTTTGCAAAGATCCTGATGCATTTGCTGAGCTTTCACAAGATCAACGATCTGTACGAAAATGTGAGTCAAAAACATGGTATTGAATCGATTGATGCCATTATTAAATACCTGAATATCACGCTTGAGTTTGATGAAAATGATTTGAAAAAATTGCCTGCGGATGGAAGCTTCATTACCGTTTCGAACCATCCCTTTGGTGGAATTGACGGGATTTTGCTGATCAAACTACTTTCGCTGGCCAGGGGGGACCACAAGGTAATAGCCAATTTTTTGCTTAAAAAGATAGAGCCTATTTCTGATTTTTTTCTGGCCGTCAACCCCTTTGAAAACATGCCTGAAGCAGGTTCAAGCATTGCCGGATTAAAGACGGCCATCGATCATCTTCAGCATGGCGGGGTGTTGAGCCTTTTCCCGGCAGGGGAGGTATCTACCAACTATAGCTCCTCCATCATTACCGACAGGGAGTGGCTTGTTTCAGCACTTCGCTTCATCAAAAAGAACAAGGTTCCCATTGTTCCGATCTATTTTCACGGAAACAATAGCCGTATTTTCCACCTTTTGGGAAGAATACACCCCTCACTGCGGACGGCTAAACTACCTTCCGAACTAATTAATAAGAGGAATAAGACGATCAAAGTGAGGATAGGAAACCCGATTTCGGTCAAGGAGCAGGATAGGTTCCCGGATATTCACCAGTTTGGCCGTTATTTGAGGGCCAAGACCTATTGCCTTGACTCAGGAATTGAAGTAAAGCGTTTTTTCAACTACTCGCTGAAAAGTGATCCAAAGCCGGAGGAGATCACTGCTTCTCAACCACAAACGCTGATTGAAAGGGAGATAGCCTTTGTAAAGAAGGAGCACTTTCTTTTCAGTGTAAAAAATTTCGATGTGTTTTGTGCCCCTACCAAGGTAATACCGGTCATTCTGAACGAACTGGGTCGTTTGAGGGAGATTACCTTTCGGGAAGTGGGAGAAGGGACCAACCGTTCCACGGATATTGACGAGTTCGATCTTTATTACCAACAGCTCATTATCTGGGATACCAACGCGAAAAAGATTGTCGGTGGCTACAGGATCGGAATGGATGCAGAAATCATGGAACAGTTCGGTGTCAGGGGATTTTATACCCATAGCCTCTTCAAGATGAGCAATGGTTTCAAAGATACTTTGCGACAGTCGCTTGAGTTGGGCAGATCATTTATCGTAAGTGAATATCAGCGCAAACCGCTTCCGCTTTTCCTGCTATGGAAGGGAATTCTCTATTTTCTGCTTAAAAATCCTGAATACCGCTACCTGATCGGGCCGGTAAGCATCAGTAATACCTATTCGGAAAAGTCGAAGGAGTTGATCATTCGTTACATCATGGCCAATTTTTACGATTATGAAAAGGCAGCATTGGTGAAACCCCGCAACAGGTTTAAGGTCAAAACCAGGGATCTGCATCTGAATGAGGCGATGATGCACCTGTCACCACAGCTAAGTTCCCTGGATAAGTTTATCGGCGACGTTGATCAATACAATAGCGGGCTGCCGGTACTTTTAAAAAAATATTTGGGATTGAATGCGAAGATCATTGCCTTCAATGTGGATCCGAAATTTAACAATTGTGTAGATGGAATGATCGTTCTGGATATCTACGACATTCCCAAAGAGACCATAGAATCACTCTCCAAGGAGTTCAATGATTTGAGTTTGTTGAACAGGTTTTATGCACACAGGGAGACGGAGGGAATGTGAAAATTGGAAAATGTGGAAATGTGAAAATTAGGACAGCATTTGTTCGAGGCGATCATTTTCACATTTCCACATTTTCCAATTTTCACATTGTCTTTTTCTCAATACGGATTCTCGCATCAACGGCCACAATTTTGTCATTACTCCCGATAAGTGGATTGATATCCATCTCTTTGATTTCAGTTGCAAAGCGCAACATGGAGGAGAGCCTCACGATGATTTCACTGAATTTTTTCCTGCTCACGCCGCAGTTCCCTCTGAAACCCTTGATGATAGGGTAGGCTTTCAGGTTACGGATCATGGAATCAGCCTCTTCGAATGTAAGCGGGGCAAGACCTGAGGTGGTATCTTTCAGCACTTCAACAAAAATGCCTCCGATTCCGCAAAGAATGACATGGCCAAATTTGGGTTCATAGCTTGCACCCAAAAAAAGTTCGATACCTGATGCCTGTTCAGCCAGCAAAACTGCAGTTGTCTGTTTAATCCTCATCATGCGGCTAAATTCGACACTTACCATCTCTTCCGAGCGAACATTTAAAGTGACTCCGCCAACATCCGTTTTGTGCAAAGGCCCGACCACCTTCATCACGAGCGGAAATCCTAATTTTTGTGCGGCCTGGATAGCCTCTGTTTTAGTTTTGGCGATTATCTCCTGAACAAACGGGATCGAGGCAGCAGCAAGAAGCTGTTCGATGAGATCAGGTGAGAGATAACCATTCGGGCAGTTGTCGATGATTCTTCGGATGCGTGGAACATCCACACCATCCAGAAAAATCTCCTGTCCCGATGGTTTTGGTGTCAATTTTACCTTTGTGAGCGCCCTACCTAAAAGTACTTCATCCGGGAAGTTTACATTCCCATGGGAGAGGAAATAGGCCAGATCTTTTTTCACGGTCATCACGGAGGGCAGAATCGGGTAGATTGGTTTCTTGCACTGTTTCATCTTCCTGTTGAGCACTTCGTACACATCTTTGACTGAAGTGAGTCCCGCACTGCCAAATATGACAGCCATTCCATCAATATCCTCCATTTCGTTTTCACAGGTGTCAATGATGATATCAAGCTGTTCTGCAGTGCCAGTTGCAAGAAAATCGATCGGATTCTCGACCGATGAACCTGGAAAGAGTGCCTCCTTTAGTTTTTGTTTGACCGGAGAATCAGGTATATTTGGGATATTTACCCCACCTGCTTCCAGGGCATCCGTCAACATTACTGCTGGACCACCGGCATGGGTAATAATGACCATGTTCTTACCTTTCATCTGTTTCGACATCAGTACACAGGCAACGGTAGTCAGCTCTTCGCGGCCGTAACATCTGACGATACCTGCTTTTCGGAAAAGGGCTTCAACAGCTGAGTCAGAACTGGCCATTGCACCCGTATGGGAGGAGGCTGCCCTACTGCCGGCTTTTGAACTACCCGCTTTGATGGCAGCCAGTCTGAACCCTTTTTTTACAAGAGAAGCAGCATGGAATAAAAATTTATCCGGATTGTGGATGGTTTCAATGTAAAGCAGCTTGACACGTGCCTCCGACTCACTTTCCGAATTCAGGTCCCAATATTCCAACACCTCCTCAACTCCCAGTTGCGCTGAATTTCCGACCGAAATTACTCTTGAGAAGGTGAGTCCTTTTGGAATTGCCGATTCCATGATAAAAACGGCTGTACCCCCTGATCCTGACACAAAATCTACTCCGGTAGGTTCCAGCCGCGGAATAGGTTCTGTAAAAACACCTGCATAATCATGGGTTAGCACTCCGATGCAGTTGGGGCCGATCAGGCACGCTCCCGACTGGTTCACATATTCAACAATCTCTTTCTCCAGTAGGGCACCTTCCGTTCCCATTTCACTGAACCCGCCCGAAATGATGATAAACGCTTTGGTGTTTTTCTCTTTGGTTAAAACAGCTACTGCTTCCGGACAACTTTTTGCAGGAATAGCTAAAATTGCCAGTTCGACTTCGGGAAGATCACTGACCGATCGAACCGTAGTTACTCCCTGAACACACTCATCATGCGGGTTTACAGCATAGAGTTGCCCTTTATATTCATGCTCCAAAAGGGTTTTCAGTATTTTTCCACCTGGTTTGGTGATGTTGTTGGAAGCTCCTACAACCACTATGCTGGTGGGGGAGAGAAGTTGTCTGTTCAGCATGCTGATAATTTAGATATTGATGCTTTTATTTAGGAGTGACTAAAGTGAACTAAAGTGACTAAAGTGAACTAAAGTGACTAAAGTGACTAAAGTTATGGACTCCAAACGATTTTGGCTTGCGGCGAAGTACTCTAGTCACTTTAGTTCACTTTAGTCACTCTCTCATGCTTGTATTTGAATAGGAATGGAAATATCAACACTAGTACCAAAGCATAAGCCGCAAATACCAGCCAGATATGGGGCCAGTCTTTTACGCCGTCTTTGGTAAACAGATCCACGACAAAGCCGCTGGAAACACCTCCCAGATAGGCTCCAAAACCATTGGTCATGATCATGAACAATCCCTGGGCGCTTGCCCTGTTCTCCGGTGCAGCTTCCATTTCTACAAAGAGAGAACCTGAAATATTGAAAAAATCAAATGCCATTCCATAGATGATCATGGAAAGTATCAGAAGCGCCAGTCCGTGACCCGGATTCCCAATGCCAAAAAGGCCAAAGCGCAATACCCAGGCAAAGATGCTGATGATCATCACCTTTTTGATGCCGAAACGCTTCAGGAAAAATGGAATGGTCAGGATAAAAAGGGTTTCAGAAATCTGAGAGATGGAGAGCAATAGGGTGGGATGTTTTACCGCGAAGGAGTCTTTGTACAGATCAAATTTGGAAAAATCGTCGAGGAATGAGCCTCCAAAAGTGTTGGTAATCTGCAGCGCCGCTCCGATTAGCATGGCGAAAATAAAGAAGACGGCCATCTTCCGTTTTTTAAACAAAACAAAGGCATCCAGGCCAAGCGCGGAGAGAATTGATCCGTCTCTTTTGGCGCGTGCAGGAGGACATGCAGGCATAGTAAAGGAGTAGATACCTAAGAATAGGGCTGTAACTGCACTGACGTAAAGTTGAACGGGACTTCTGGCCCAACCCAGAAGATCGACGATCCACATGGCAAAAATGAAGCCAATGGTGCCCCAAACCCGGATGGGTGGAAAATCCTTGACAACATCATAGCCTTTTTGCAGGAGAATATTGTAGGAGACCGCGCTGTTTAGCGCGATTGTTGGCATATAAGCCATGGCATTGAACAGCATAACCCAGTACATCACAACAGGATTGGTTACCGTTGAAGCCCAGAAAAGCAAAATGGCGCCCACCAGATGGCAGATACCAAGAACCCGTTCCGCATTGATCCAGCGATCGGCCACTATGCCCATTAATCCCGGCATAAACAGCGCAGCAAGTCCCATGGTTGCATAAACACCGCCTACTTGTCCGCCCGTAAATTTCAGCGGTCCCATCATGTATCCGCCAAGTGATATGAGCCAACAACCCCATACAAAGAACTGTAGAAAGTTCATCAGGGTCAACCTTGTTTTGATGTTCATAAATTGAGTTGCTGTTTGGTTAAAAATTAATTACGGGCACTAAAACTAAGTAAATTTGTTGAAAGAAAATAGGATAATTGACAATCATATAGGAGGGAAACGAGGTAAACTATTCAAATTAGTAGCTCAATTTTTTAGAGATTATGAAATGTAGAAAAAATTGGTTATATTTATTGGGAAACGCGATCAATTAAAACACAATGACGAAGGAAACGGCCATAAAATTTTTCAATGAAAAGAAAATTCGTACTCATTGGAACGATCAGGAAGAGAAATGGTACTTTTCAATAGTGGATGTTACCGAAGTTTTAACTGAAAGTCTTGATGCCCATGCTTATTGGAGGAAACTTAAACAAAGATTGAAGGAAGAGGGAAATGAAACCGTGACGTTTTGTCACGCTTTGAAAATGAAAGCGGTGGATGGGAAAATGCGACTGACTGATGTTGCTGATACTGAGAGACTTTTTAGATTGATTCAATCGATTCCATCACCAAAAGCCGAGCCATTCAAATTATGGTTGGCAAAAGTTGGTCGTGAAAGAATTGACGAAATTCAGGATCCCGAAATAGGGATAGAACGCTTAATGGAAACCTACTTACGAAAAGGCTATACCAAGGAGTGGATCAATCAACGACTCAAAAGCATTGAAGTTAGAAAAGAGCTAACTGATGAGTGGGAGCATCGAGGCGTTCAAAAAGGACATGAATTTGCAATTCTAACCGACGATATTACAAAAGCATGGAGTGGCTTTACGACAAAGCAGTACAAAGAGTTTAAAGAATTGAAAAAGGAGAATCTTCGCGACCATATGTCGAATTTAGAATTGGTTCTAAATATGTTGGCTGAAGCGACTACTTCAGAAATATCTAAAGAAAAAAATCCGGAAACCTTTGACGAGAGCCGTCTGATTGCCAATCAGGGCGGGACAATAGCAGGAAATACAAGGAAAGAAATTGAGCAGAAGATAGGTAAAAAGGTGATAACGAAACAGAATTCCAAATTAAACAACCGACTGGAAATTAAAGATTAAAGATTGAAGAAACAAAAAACCGATTTTTATATTATAATTTCTGTACTATCTCCAAATTTGCTTGCCCAACTTCAATGGCCTTTAGATTGAGTGGTATGAGTTTGTGGTGCCTCTCGGGTAGTGATTTTTCCAATCCTTTTTTGACATTCTCCAGTTTGATGACGGGTTTGGCCTGCAGGAAAGCACCTAAAACTATCATATTAAAAGTAAGCGGGTTACCCATTTCAACGGCTAGCCTGGCACCTTCAACCTTGTAAATATTGATGTCCTTTCGGGAAGGGGGCTTGACCACCCCATTGGGATCGTACAACAGGGTTCCTCCTTGCTTGACCATTTTCTCAAATTTGGTCATGGACTGTTGGTTGAGGATGATGGCTGTGTCGAATTCGTGAAGGACCGGTGAACTGATCCGGTCGTCACTCAGAATGACCGTCACGTTGGCAGTACCACCTCTCATCTCCGGACCATAGGATGGAAACCAGGCAACTTCCTGGTCCTGCATTACACCGGAATAGGCAAGTATCTTTCCCATTGAGAGAACGCCTTGTCCGCCAAATCCTGCAATTATGATTTCTTCAGTCATTGCTTTCTGTATTATTTGATCAATTATCTGTAATTGAGCCGAAAGAAGGATAAAGGATAAAGTTAAAAGGATAAAGTAAAGAACGCACCGATCTTAATGTCCTCAACTCTCAACTCCCCTTCGACTTCGCTCAGGGATCGGTCTCAGCTTTCAAAACTCAAAAAACCGGAGTTCCCTACTTTATCCTTTTAACTTTATCCTTTATCCTTGTGTCATGTATGGTTCAGTGTTATCTTTTCCTCCGTCCTTTAGATCCCCGATAGGAAAGAGCGGGAACATGTTTGCGACCATCCAGTCGTTGGAATCGA
>CAYHQN010000117.1:0-13504 GCA_964358545.1 uncultured Tangfeifania sp.
AAAATGATTTTTCAAATATCCGCCATCTCAGACTGCGCGAGGTAAGGAGTCCTGATATTTGTGAGTTCTCCCGATAAATTGGGAAAGGATATGAAAACTTCTGAATAATTAATAAATAAACCGGGTAATTTTCCCGAACTTCGGGAAGGGCTCAAACAACAACATAAAAAATTTACTAAAATGGACTCATACAAATCTTCGGTTTTATTAAGTTTTATTCTTTTTTTAAGCCTGATTTTTTCATGTAAACCCGGAGTGATTGAACCCGATAAAATTGAAACCAGGGTGAATCAGTTGCTCTCCAAAATGACCCTTGATGAGAAAATCGGTCAAATGACCCAGATTGATCCCGGTGTTGCGGGAGGCGATGAACAATTGAAAAAATCTGTCAGGGATGGACGGTATGGATCAATCCTGAACTTGTGGGGCGTTGAGAAAGTGAATGAAATACAGAAAATTGCTGTTGAGGAGAGCAGATTGGGTATTCCTTTGCTGATCGGCAGGGACGTCATTCACGGATATAGGACCATTTTCCCGATTCCGCTTGGCATGGCAGCCTCCTGGAATCCGGAAATTGTTAAAAAGGCATTTCGTATTTCGGCAATTGAGTGTTCATCGCAAGGAATAAAATGGACCTTTGCCCCGATGATCGACATCACGTGGGATCCCAGATGGGGCAGAATTGCTGAGGGATGCGGAGAAGATCCCTACCTTGCTTCCACCTTGTCGAAAGCCATGGTTGAGGGAATACAGGGTGATGATCTTACCGACCCGACAGCCGTTGCCGCTTGTGCAAAACATTTCGCGGGATATGGCTTTTCTGAAGGGGGCCGCGACTACAATACCACCTATATTTCTGAACCGGTCATGAGAAATGTGGTACTGAAACCTTTCAAAGCCGCCAAAGATGCAGGTGTCCTTACTTTTATGTCCGGATTCAATGATCTGAACGGAGTTCCGGCTACTGGTAACGAATTTATATTGAAGCAGATATTGCGCAAGGAGTGGGGTTTTCAGGGAATGGTGGTCAGTGACTGGTCATCAATTTCGGAGATGATCTCTCATGGATTTTGTGCCAACGAGAAGGAGGCTGCTTACAAGGCATTAACAGCGGGCGTAGATATGGAAATGTCAAGTTTTACCTATGCCGGCAACCTAAAGACACTCCTGAAAGAGGGCAAAATTGACCAGAAGTTGGTGGATGATGCTGTACGAAATATTTTGCGGGTCAAGTTTAAACTTGGGTTGTTTGAAAACCCGTACGTCAATCCTGAAGCCCAGAAGCAGGTACTGAATCCGGCATTTCTGGATCATGCACGGACCGTAGCCAGGGAAAGTGCTGTTTTGCTTAAAAACAAAAACAAAACCTTACCGCTTTCACCCAAAATTCATTCAGTAGCCGTCATTGGTCCTCTTGCCGATTCACCGCGCGACCAAATGGGAACCTGGGTTTTTGATGGGAAAGCAGAAAACTCTGTAACCCCGTTAACTGCCTTCAAAGAGCTGTTGGGAGCTGATAAGATAAACTATATCAAAGGATTGCAATACAGTCGCGATAAAAACAAAAGTGAGTTCGCAAAGACTGTTGCCCTGGCAAAACAATCTGATGCAATCGTCTTTTTTGGCGGTGAAGAGTGGATTCTTTCCGGGGAAGGACAATGCCGGGGTGAAATTAACCTGCCGGGGGCACAGGACGAGCTAATCGAAGCACTGGCAAGTACCGGAAAACCCCTGGTGGTTGTTATCATGGCCGGTCGACCCCTTGCAATTGGAAATGTGCTGGGAAAAGCTGATGCGGTTTTGTATGGATGGCACGGTGGGTCTATGGCCGGACCTGCGCTGGCAGACCTGATCTTTGGCAAAGAATCACCTTCCGGGAAGTTGCCGGTGACTTTCGTGAAAGGGTCCGGACAGATTCCATTTTATTACTATCACAACAATACCGGCCGGCCAGCCTCAGCCAAGAACTGGACCCCAATTGACAGTATTCCGGTAGTTAATCCGCAGACCTCGCTCGGATACAAATCATTCCAGCTTGATTATGGGTTTACACCGCTTCTTCCATTTGGATTTGGATTGAGTTATACTACCTTTAACTATTCTGATTTAAGGCTTTCAGCAATGTCGATGTCGACAACCGGATCTATTGAGGTAAAGGCCAATGTAGCCAATTCGGGTGATATGGATGCCGATGAAATCGTCCAATTATACATTCGCGACAGAGTGGGTTCAATAACCCGCCCGGTCAAGGAACTGAAAGGATACAAAAGAGTTTCCATCAAGCAGGGAAAAAATGTTGAGGTCGTTTTTAAACTGGATGCAAAAGACCTGGAGTTTTTCAACGGCAAGGCCAATGTGATCGAACCGGGTGAGTTTGACGTTTGGATCGGGCCCAATTCGGACGAAGGATTGCATGGAGAGTTCACCATCCATTGAACAACTTTTTTTAGTAATTCAAATATTTTCTATCATGGCCATGCACTTAATTAACATGCTGTTATTCGTCTTTCTTTTTAACGGAAATGCGAATGCACAATCAAAATCCGTTACAGTACCACCTGACACAAAGTATAAACTGGTGTGGAGCGATGAGTTTGATTACTCAGGTTTGCCTGATTCCAGGAAATGGAGCTTCGATGTGGAGGGAAATGCCTCGGGCTGGGGCAACAATGAAGCTCAATTCTACACCAAAGACAGGATTCAAAATGCTGAGGTGAAGGATGGTTTTCTAAGTATCACCGCTTTAAAAGAGGATTTTCAGGGCAAGAAATATACCTCAGCAAGGTTGCGAACAGCGACCAAGGGTGATTGGTTGTACGGCCGACTGGAGGTCAGGGCAAAATTACCGGATGGAAGAGGCATGTGGCCGGCCATCTGGATGTTATCGACAGATTGGAAATATGGCGGTTGGCCTGCATCCGGCGAAATTGACATCATGGAGAATGTGGGTTACGATCCATACGTGATAGTTGCTTCAGCCCATACCAGGTTATACAACCATGTTCAGGGCACCCAGAAAAACAACAAATTGAATATCCCCGACTGCTATACAAATTTCCATGTTTATGTACTCGAATGGGAGGCTTCCGAATACAGGGTGTTTGTGGATGATCAGCTCTATTTTACTTTCAAAAATGAGGGGACGGGTTTTAAAGCCTGGCCTTTCGATCAAAAATTCCATTTGATACTGAATGTCGCCGTGGGTGGCAACTGGGGTGGACAAAAGGGAATTGATGAATCTATTTTCCCACGAACAATGGTGGTTGACTACGTGAGTATGTACCAAAAACAATAAAAACACTATGATAAATTTTCAACGGATCTTATGCATCCTGCTGGTGGTGCTCTTCTTTTCGCCTACAGCAGATGCAAGGATCAGGAAGGATTCGAAGGGGAGCAATCCAAAAGAGGTGCAATTTTGGCCCTGACTCAACCCTCATAGCTTTTCCTGTACTTCTGCATCAGGTCGTTGCGCAGTTCAAGCAAATTGGCTGAGATCCCTACCTTGAAAATATGCGGCATCACAAAACGCTTGTGCTCTTCGGGCAAGAGTTCAGCCCTTTTGGTGAGGTATTGATGGCATTCCGATGGCGTTGGCATGGGATGGACAGGTGAACCATTTTCATAGACAAGTTGCAGCAATTGTTCTCTTTTCAGGTGAGCTATCGCTGTCTTTTTATCTGGTTGCACAGGATTATAAAGCCATTCACAATTCCCCGATAATTCGTTATCCAGAAGGATTCCATCCCGATAGATATTACCCTCTTCATCGTAAAATCTCCAAAGCATTTTCTTTCCAGGCAGGGTATTCTTCGTGATGTTTTCAGAGATTTTCATGCTTGGATTACCGGTGCTTTCGCACAGTTTGTAAACACCATCGAGCGAGGCATCAGGTTTCCCGGTTACCAGTTCTGTTCCAATCCCAAATCCGTCAATCGGCGCCTGCTGGTCCTCCAGACTACTGATTACCCATTCATTTAACTGATTGGAAACAAGTATTTTAACATATGACAAATCCTCTTTGTCCAGCATTTTTCTTGCCTTTTTGCTGAGGTAGGCAAGGTCGCCGCTATCAAGCCGGATTCCTGCCAGTTTTTCTCCTTCAGCTTCCATCTCTTTGGCCACCAAAATGGCGTTGGGAAGGCCGCTGCGAAGGGTGTCGTAGGTATCGACCAGTAAGATTGAATTTTTCGGATTGATTTTAGCGTAGGTCCGAAAGGCTGTGAGTTCACCGTCAAAACTTTGGACCCAACTGTGCGCCATGGTGCCAGACACAGGAAGACCGTATATGAATCCTGCCTGCACATTTGATGTGGAAGAGGCTCCGCCAATGATTGCAGCCCTGCTGGCCATTAAACCACCAAATCCGTGTGATCTTCGCAATCCGAAATCGGAGAAATTCTTACCATTGGCAGCCAGTTTCACCCGAAAGGCCTTGGTGGCTACCAATGATTGAAAATTGAGGATATTTAACAGCAAAGTTTCAATTAGCTGAGCCTCCGGGAGACTGGCCTCAATCCGTACAATGGGTTCGTTGGGGAATACCAGTTCCCCTTCACGAACGGAGAAAATCTTCCCTTTGAAACGAAAATGCTTTAGGTATTCCAGGAATTCGGATTTTAAACCAAGTACCCGGAGATAATCGATTGACTCTGCCTTGTAAGTAAAGGAGCGCAACTGTTCCAGGAGATCCGCCAGGCCGGCAAAAACCAAAAATCCGCCTTTAAAAGGATTGGTACGGAAAAAATAGTCGAAAACTGCAGTCTCCTCTTGCTTGCCGGCATAATAATACCCCTGCGCCATTGAAAGCTCATAAAAATCAGTATATAAGCCATTTATATGCACAGGTTGGTAGGCCATACTATCTTTCAATGGTTTGGGAACGGTTTGGGCCTACCGAAACAATGGTGATAGGAACACTCAGATACTCCTCAATGAAATGGATGTAACGGGTAAGCGCTTCCGGGAATTTTGAGGTCTGATCAACTCCTGTTAAGTCAGTTTTCCAACCTTCAAGTTCTTCATAAACAGGAATTACCTGATCATCAATTTCGTTGGGAAAATTTTTGGTTAATTTTCCATCGATCGAATAGGCGGTGCATATTTTTATGGTCTCGAAATGATCCATCACATCCGCTTTCATCATGATCAGATCAGTAACACCATCGATCATGATGGCATACCGGAGTGCAACCAGGTCCAGCCAGCCGCAACGGCGTGGCCGCCCGGTTGTGGATCCAAATTCATTGCCGATTTTTCGCAATGTTTCTCCGGTTTCATCCAGTAGTTCAGTAGGGAAGGGGCCGCTGCCTACCCGCGTGCAATAGGCTTTAAAGATCCCATAAACTTTTCCTATCTTATTCGGCGCGATACCTAGACCAGTACAGGCACCTGCCGTGATGGTATTGGAAGAGGTGACATATGGATAGGAGCCGAAGTCGATGTCAAGCATGGTACCCTGTGCTCCTTCCGCGATGATGCTCTTTCCTGCCAGAAGCTGGTCGTTGATGAAGTGTTCACTATCGATCAGTTGAAATTGTTTGATAACTTCTATGCCTTCAAACCACTCTTTTTCGTAGTCGTGGAGTGCCTGCTTATAATCGAAATGATAAAATTTTGTGAGTAATTCAATGTGTTGCGCAACCCTGTGATCGTATTTTTCTTTGAAGTTGTTCAAAATGTCGCCGATGCGCAATCCGTCCCTGCCAATTTTATCTTTGTAGGTGGGACCGATCCCTTTGAGGGTAGATCCGATTTTGGAGGCGCCCTTTGCAGCCTCGGATGCAGCGTCAAGCAGACGGTGGGTTGGCAGGATCAGATGGGCTTTCTTAGAGATGTAAAGTGTCTTGGTAAGGTCAAATCCAATGTTTTTCAAGGATTGAATCTCCTTTTTGAAGATGGAGGGATCAATGACGACGCCATTTCCAATGATATTGATTTTATCGCCACGAAAGATGCCTGAAGGTATGGTATGCAGAACATGCTTGATGTTGTTAAACTCGAGTGTGTGGCCTGCATTTGGCCCCCCCTGGAAGCGTGTAATCACATCATAACGTGGCGTCAATACATCCACAACTTTTCCTTTCCCTTCGTCTCCCCATTGAAGACCCAACAATACGTCAACTTGCATCTGATATATTTATTTACTGATTAGACAAAACATGCAAAATTAAGCCAAATTTGACAGAAATGAGCATAATTTTGGAATTGCAGCAAGGAATAATTCACAATCGTTGGTTCATTACTTTCTACTGAAGCCAGTCGCTGCTATGGAACGTAAGTAACAATTATGATAATCCGCTTTTCTTGCCGCTATTTCAGGACTTGACAACCGGGAATAAAAAAACCTCCCGAAAAGGAGGCTTTTATGATTTAAAATTTTTGGTTGCTTATTTTGTTTCTTCCGATTCTCCGTAGAGATAAAGCGAGTGGTGCGACAACTTGAAATTGTTCAGCGCACAGGCATCTTCAATGATTTCACGGATACGCTCATCATGAAATTCAGTAACTTTACCCGTCCGGATATCGATCAGGTGATCGTGCTGTGTGGTTGCCAGTGTTTTCTCGAACTGGGCTATGTTTTTGCCGAACTGGTGTTTGACCACCAATTTGCAATCAAGCAAGATCTCGATCGTATTGTATAAAGTCGCCCTGCTGACACGGTAGTTTTTATTCTTCATCGAGATATATAAGGTCTCAATGTCAAAATGTCCATCCCGCGAATAGATCTCATCCAGGATGGCATATCGTTCAGGGGTCTTGCGATGCCCGTTTCTCTCCAGGTACTCCGTGAAGATATTCTTTACTGTTTCTTTGTTTTTCTGTATGCTATTCATACTTAAACTAAGTTAAAATAGAGTGTAAAGATAAATTTTTTTTAATGATTGATACTAATTTTCAAAAAACTTATTTCTTCATGGTCTCCTTTTCTACCAGTTCGCCCATGCGCGAATATTGATCATACAAATTTTTGTATTTCAATGCATTGGAAGTATTGGGCTTGAATTCGGTCTCGAAACCATTTCCCATTGCCTGCTGGGCATCGGTGATGGTTGGATATAATCCGCCAACAACCGCAGCAGCCATGGCTGAGCCCAGGGCGCAGGCCTGTTCGCTTCTCGCAACCAGGATGGGTTTGTTGATGACATCGGCAACGACCTGCATCACAAAAGGCGATTTTTTGGCAACACCACCCAAGGCGATGATCCCTTCGATAGGAATACCTTCTTCTGCAAAACGATCGATAATCTTTTTGGATCCGAAAGCAGTAGCCTCCACCAAAGCCCTGAAAATTCCGGGGGCCTCTGATCCCAGGTTCAATCCAAAGATTGCTCCCTTCAGCAATTGATTTGCATCCGGTGTGCGACGGCCATTGAGCCAGTCGAGGGCAACAATTCCGGTCTCTCCGATGGCGATTTTTTCAGCTTCTGCAGTCAGCCATGGAATCATGCCGCCCGCCAGTTCTTCTATCAGTGCCGCTTTTGCGCTTGCATCCAGTTTGGAAGAGCGATTGATCAGTTGTTCAGCAGGCCCGAGCAATAGGGTTTTAAACCAGGCATAGACATCGCCAAATGCTGATTGTCCGGCCTCCAGTCCCAGCATCCCTGGGAGTACGGAACCATCGACTTGTCCGCAAATACCTTTCACAAATTTATTCCCAAACTCCTCCGATGGAGCGATCAGGATATCACAGGTGGATGTCCCCATAATTTTACTCAGGTAGTAAGGCTTGATCTCTCCGCCCAATGCGCCAATGTGTGCGTCAAAAGATCCAACGCCAACTGCAACATTCTCTGTTAGCCCAAGCCTTTTGGCCCATTCGGGACTAAGGTTGCCGGCTTTGACCTCACAGGTAAAAGTCTCTTTGTAAAGCCGTGACCGCAAACCTGAGAGCAGCGGATCCAATTTTTGAAGAAAATCTTCTGCCGGCAATCCGTCAAATTCGGCATGCCACATGGCTTTGTGCCCTGCGGCGCACCGGCTTCTTTTCATCTCCAGTGGATCAGTTTTTCCGGTGAGCAAGGCCGGGATCCAGTCGCAATGTTCCACCCAGGAATAGGCTGCGTTGCATACAGCGGCATCTTCCCGCAGAACATGAAGAATCTTGGCCCAGAACCACTCTGAAGAATAGATTCCTCCCTCAAATTTGGTGAAATCTACTCCGCCCCAACTTCTGGCCAGTATATTGATCTCTTCTGCTTCTGCAGTGGCGGTGTGGTCTTTCCAAAGTACAAACATGGCATTGGGATTCTCCGCAAACGCTGAATTAAGCGCCAGCGGCGTACCGTTTTTATCGACGGCTACAGGGGTAGATCCGGTGGTGTCGACCGATATGGCAACCACATTTTGCGCAACGTCTGAAGGAACCTTTTGAATCACATCTGTGATCGTTTTTTCTAGTCCTTCCAGGTAATCGAGAGGATGCTGGCGAAACCTGTTGTTGGCAGGATCACAATATTTCCCGGCTTTCCATCTGGGATAATAAAAGACACTGTGAGAAATTTCGTTTCCGTTTGAGGCATCCACAAGGACTGTCCGAACCGAGTCGGTGCCATAATCAACTCCTAAAGTATATTTTGTCATTACACGAAAAGATTGAAGGGTTTGAAATGTTTGAAATGTTTGAAATGTTTGAAGGGTTTGAAATGTTTGAAATGTTTGAAGGGTTTGAAATGTTTGAAAAGTTTGAAGGGTTTGAAATGTTTGAAAAGTTTGAAGGGTTTATAATGTTACCGGCCCTGAGCGAAGTCGAAGGGTTGTTTTGATAATTGGAACGTTTGTCCTGATTGAAAAAAGTAATTTCTTAGTGCCATTGCTTTATTTCTGCCCATAATAGGCATCCTTGCCATGCTTGCGCTGGTAATGCTTGTCGAGGAGAAATTGATCAATACCGGTAACTTTGTTCATGGTCAGGGCATGGTGGGCCATTTTGGCAACCTGCTCCAAAACTACTGCGTTGTGCACAGCATCATTGGCCGATTTACCCCAGGAGAATGGCCCATGACCGTCGATCAATACAGCAGGAACAGCTGACGGATCAATATTCTTGTTGCGAAAAGTTTCAACAATGACTTGTCCTGTCTCCAGTTCATACTGACCATTGACCTCCTCCATGGTTAGTTTACGGGTACATGGAATCTCTCCGTAAAAATAATCTGCATGAGTGGTGCCTAAGGCAGGAATGGGAAGTCCCATTTGCGCCCAGCTGGTGGCCCATTCGGAGTGTGTGTGGACTACGCCGCCTATCTCCTTAAATTCGTGGTAGAGTACGAGGTGAGTTGGCGTATCGGAGGATGGTTTCCACTTCGAATCGACCACTTTTCCATCCAGATCGACCAACACCATATCCTGCCAGGTCATGGTATCATAAGCCAATCCGCTGGGCTTAATGGCTATGATCCCTTTATCCCTGTCAATTTCCGATACATTGCCCCAGGTAAAGATGACCAGACCATGTTTGACCAGATCCAGGTTGGCTTCGAAAACACGTTTTTTTAGTTCAGCGAACATAATCCTCAAGTATTATCAAATTATACTTTGAGCTTTGTGGTGAATGTTAAAAATTTTACCACAAAGGGCAGCACAAAGGAACAAAAAGTTGTCTACCAAAAATACGCATAAAACGCTACACAAACTGCAACGACAACAGCAGATGTAGCCACGTCCCATCCACTCCAGCTGTTCCTGGTTTCGGCAATTTGCTCAGGTGACTGGGAAAAATAGGTAAGTCCCTGAAGTTGCTGTTCATCGGCTTTTGGCGTAAACATACTGATGACCACCATAATAGCCATGGTAAAGAAAAACAGGAACAAACAGAAGTGTAACCAATTGATATTTAATAGCATTCCAAACAGAGAGTCGGGAGAAAATGAACTTTTAAAAATCATTAACGTTAATCTGAACATGCCAATAAAGAATCCCAGCAACAATCCCCACTCTCCTGCTTTTGGTGTAATCTTACGATTAAAAACACCAAGCAGGAATACAGCGGCAATAGCAGGCGCAATCAGTGACTGAACGTTTTGCAGATACTCGTACAATACACTTCCCAATCCCCGCATGATAGGTATCCAAACCAGACCCAAAACAACGACGGAGATGGTTGCCATTCTGCCGACCCATACAAGCTTATGTTCGCTGGCTTCAGGTTTGTAGTTTTTATAAAAATCGATCGTGAAGAGGGTCGCCGAAGAGTTGAAATGTGCAGCCAGGGAGGTCATTAACGCAGCAATAAAGCCTACTACAACAATCCCTTTGACCCCGGCAGGAAGTAAATTGGTTACCATACTTCCATATGCCTTGTCATTGCTGTCAAAGTCGAATCCAGCAACCCCTTTGGCTTTCAGCGCAGCCGCAATCATTCCGGGGATCAGAAACATAAAGACCGGTAAAATTTTCAGAAAACCTGCAAGAATGGTGCCTTTTCTTGCATTGTTCAGGTCTTTTGCCGCCAGTGCACGTTGAACGATATGCTGATCGGTACACCAATACCAAAACCCGATGATGGCAGCGCCAAAAAACACGCCGATGCCGGGAAACTTATCGTACCATGGATCTCCTTTTGAATGGATCAGATGCATATTGTTACCGGCATATTTAACAACCTCATGCCATCCATCGACGATACCGCCGCCTCCTATCTTGAGCAAACCAAGAATTAAGATGGTAATGGCCCCGAGAATCAAAATAGGGGTCTGAATGACCGAAACTTTCATGATTCCTTTCATCCCGCCCAGCACAGTAAAGATACCGGTCAGCAAAACCAGGCCGATGGCCCCGACCCAAAAATTGATACCCATCACTGATTCAAGAAAAATGCCGCCTGTAAAGGCTGTCACTGATACTTTCGTAAGTACGTAACTAATCAGGGTGATCACGGACAAAGTTGAGCTCGCGTTCTTGTTGTAACGTTTGCGAAGGAATTCCGGCATGGTAAAAACTTTGCTGTGGGCATAGAAAGGAACAAATACCCACCCCAGTACCAGGATCAACCAACCCTGCATCTCCCAGTGCGCCATGGCCATTCCACTCTCGGCACCGGCACCCGCAAGGCCAACCAAATGTTCTGAACCAATATTTGCCGCAAAAATTGCAGCACCAACAGCCAGCCAGGTTTCACTCCGGCCCGACAGGAAATAATCGCTGGTGTCATCCTTTTTATGCTGAAGGACCCACCAAATTATTCCCAATAATCCCACGAGAAAAAGTACTACGATCGACCAATCCAATACTGCCATTTTGTTTAAGTTTTAAAGTTTTTTATAATCCCTTCGCCAGATGATAATACAAATCATTCCATCTCAACTCTTTCTTAAAGTCCGAGATTTTGGTGGAGTCATCAATTAACAAAAATTCGATGCCGGCCATTTCGGAGAAATCTTCCAGGACTTCGGCAGGAATCGCCTGTGAGAATGAGGTGTGATGCGCTCCTCCCGCCAGGATCCATGCACCCGCACCGATCTCAAGATTTGGTTTTGGGATCCACAATGCACTGGCTACCGGAAGTTTAGGCATGGGCGCATCCAACGGAACCACCTCAACTTCATTCACAATCAGACGAAATCTGTTCCCCATATCGACCAGTGAAGCATTCAATGCAGCTCCCGGTTTCACCGTAAATATTGAACGGATCGGATCGGCTTTTCCACCAATTCCCAGTTTGTGAATCTCAACGCGTGGTTGTTCCTGGGCGATCGATTCACAAACCTCCAGCATGTGTGCACCCAAAACCTTAGCCCCACTTGGGTGTAGATGATAAGTATAGTCTTCCATAAATGAGGTGCCACCTTTCAATCCGGAAGCCATCACCTTCATGGTACGAACCATGGCAGCTGTTTTCCAGTCACCTTCGCCGCCGAAACCATAACCATCGGCCATCAGGCGCTGAACAGCAAATCCTGGTAACTGCGCCAGGCCCTGAAGATCTTCAAAGGTGGTTGTAAAGGCCATAAAACCACCACTTACCAAAAATGCCCTCATCCCCAACTCTATTCTTGCGGACTCCCGGAGGGATTCGTGCTCAGCGCCTCCTTTTTTAAGACTGTCAACTACGATGTATTTTGTTTCAATCCCAGCAACCAGATTGTTGATTGCAGCGTCTGTAACCTCATTCACAAACTTTATCAGGTCGCCGACTCCGTAACCATTGATGGATACGCCAAGTTTTATCTGAGCTTCTACTTTATCGCCTTCTGTGACAGCTACTTCCCGCATGTTGTCGCCCCAGCGGGCAACCTTCAGGTGGCGTAATTCGTTCCAGCCGGCGGCGGCCCTTGTCCACAAACCAATTTTTTTATGGACATTCGCTTCCTGCCAGTGACCTACAACAACTTTTCTCTGAATGCGCAGCCTACTGCCGATAAAGCCAAATTCGCGGTCACCGTGGGCAGCCTGGTTAAGGTTCATGAAATCCATGTCGATTTCGCCCCATGGTAGATCGCGGTTGAACTGCGTGTGCAGGTGAACAAATGGTTTTTGCAGCGAGAGCAATCCTGCTATCCACATCTTGGCTGGGGAGAATGTGTGCATCCAGCAGATCAATCCAATACATGCCGGAGCATTATTGGCCTCCTTGCACAGTTCTGAAATTTCACCGGGAGTTTTTACCACGGGTTTGAAAACAATCCTAACGGGGATGCTGTCGGATGCATCGAATGCATTGGCAATGGCCGTTGAATTTTGTTTTACCTGTTCCAGGGTTTTGGGACCATACAAATGCTGGCTTCCGGTTACAAACCAGACTTCAAACTGTTTCAGGGATGTTGTGCTCATGATTGAATGATGGTTGAAATGATAATATTTTGAATGCGGTTTAAAGACGATTATGATGCGATTCTCATGTTTCTATTGATCACAACTGGTTCAGTTAATAAAATATGAATGAAAGAGTTCATCTCTTTTCGACCCTACTTCGGTAAATTCCTGTAAACCTATAAAAGTATTTAATACTATTATTATGATTTGATCAACAATTATCAATTCCTGTTGAAGAACATATAATCAAAGCCTGAATTTGGATAAACGGAGAACCTTGTCCGAAGGTCAAACAATTTTCACTTTTGAGCACAGCTAATAATTCGTTGTTAATGAGCTTTATTTATCCGTTTTTTAAGCCATAAAGTGCACTTCGTATGGTTTTAGAGTTCAAAACAGATAAAAATGTGGCTCAATATTGTTGTAGTCTGAGCTTTATGGTGGGAGTGAATGAGCTGAAAAATATGAGTATAGGCCTTAGAGACAGTTTAAAATTTGCTTTTTGATCCGTTGGGGTAATGTAATTAAGTTAAGAAATTTTAATTTCATAATTCACATATAATCAACAGATTGCTTCGTCGTTCATCCTCGCAATGACGATCGCTGGTTGTTCAGTTGGATGAGGCGAGGGCTGGATCGCTAAACACGTTTTGTTGTCAATTCTCACCCAGCCCTCGCCTCATCCAACTCCCTCCCTGTGACAGTCGTCATTGCGACCGCGAGGCACGAGCGGGAAGCAATCCGTCGCATT
>CAYHQN010000118.1:0-13446 GCA_964358545.1 uncultured Tangfeifania sp.
ATTTACTTAAAATCTTAAGGACTTATGCATTACAAACATAGGGTCTCAGGGACCGCTAACTTTTTAAACTTCACAAACATTTCAAACATTAAACTTTTTCCCGACAAACAACCATCGCTGCCCCACCGGATGGCGATGGTTGTTATTAACAGTAGATAGTTCATAACTAATGGCTCGGCTTAGAGTACCTTAAACTTTTCTTTTTTGATAATATTTATCTTCGCCACGACAGGTGGATATTTATCCATAAAACCGAAAAGATGCCCTATAGAAGATTACCTAATACAGACCAGGCAAGGTTAAGAGCCATCAATACTGCAATTTTGATGGGCCAGAAAAAGGCGGTCGAGGAGCTTGCTTTCTCCACCGACACGCTTAATCGGCTTCGCACTTTCTTCCCGGGTTTTGAAACCAACCTCATACACCATAAACTGGCCAGGGCCCAACAGGATAAGAACAGCCGATCTTACCTCGAAACAGCCAAAAAGGCAAGAATTTACCTTTCGCATTTTATTCAGATTCTGAATTTCTCCATCCAGCGCGGCGATATGAAAGCCGATGTCCGCAACTATTACGGGATGGTAGGGGATAAAAAATCACCATCCTTGATACTTGAATCCGAACTGCTCGAATGGGGGAAGAAAATGATCGAAGGGGAACATCAACGTTTACTGCATGGCGGAAACCCACTCTACAACCCATCTATCGCTGTCGTTAAAGTGAAATTTGATCAGTTTGTGGATGCCTACCATTTTCAAAAAACGCTTCAAAGCAACACCGTACGCTGGACACGGAAGGTAGCAGGAATGCGTGCAGAGGCCGATGAGATCATCCTGGATATCTGGAACCAGGTGGAAGAGTTTTATGCTACTTATCCCGAAGATCTGAAAAGAGAGAAGGCTGCGGAATATGGTGTAGTCTATGTTTTCCGGCCCATGGAAAAACAGCGGAACGAAGTGGTTATGCGCAGCAGAATGAATTATTAGAACCTTGATTTCTTTATTATACTGCCGGTTTTCCAATTAGGATGCCGGCAGTCCTTGTTGTAGCCTGGCTTCCGGATAAAAAAATATAAACATTGATCTATCCTGCTAATATCCGGCTTTTTGACAAAGAATCGCAGTGGATACTTGTCACAATTTAATTAGTTTTGTCACCTTAATGTCCATATAACAGGGAAGGGAATGATGAATTTGAAAGAGATGGTATCTAAACGGCAGAGTGCACTCCCGATGCTGGTGTGGAGATTGTCGGTCATTTACCTGCTTTTCTCACTTCAGCGTCTGCTGTTCTTCATTTTCAACAGCAGCTATTTCCCACAGATGTCCATGGCACATCTGTGCGAATTGATGCTTTCCGGACTGAAATTTGATCTTACGGCAGTTCTTTACATCAACAGCCTCTACATTCTCCTGATGCTTTTCCCGATCCGGTTGAAATACAATCTTCCATATAAAAAGTTCCTGAAAGTGCTGTTTTTTGTGACCAATGGCATAGCGCTGGCAGCCAATTTTATTGATGTGGTCTATTTCAGGTACGTCCTGAGAAGAAGCGATTTCAGTATTTTTACGGAGTTCAAAAACGAGTCGCACCTTTGGAAAATAGGACTGGTTGGACTGGTTCAATTTTGGTACCTGGTAGTGATCCTGGTTGGATTACTTTTGTTGATCAAATTTGTTTATGGTGACCACGAAAGCAGCAACAAGAATCGTTCTAATGCACTGTTTTACCCTGTTTCGGTTGTTACCCTGGTTCTGTTCGCCGGATTAACGGTGGCAGGAATGAGGGGCGGATTTACAGGAACGACACGGCCAATCACTATCAGCAATGCCATCGAAAGGGTTCAGAAACCAATCGAATCGGCCATTGTGCTCAATACGCCTTTCTCCATCATCCGGACCATCAATGCCAAGACGTTTGAAGAATTGAAGTTTTTTGATGAGAAGGAGGCGGAGAGAATTTATTCACCCATTCACAGTGGTTATCCAACCGGAAGTTTCAAGCCAATGAATGTTGTTGTGCTGATTCTCGAAAGCTTTACAAAAGAGGTCGTTGGTTCCTTGAACAAGGATTTGGAAAATGGTCATTACAAGGGATATACCCCTTTCCTTGACTCACTGATCCACGTTAGTTATACCTGGAAATATTCGTTTGCCAATGGGGTCAAATCCATTGATGCCATTCCATCTGTCATCGCCGGGGTACCATCGCTGGTCCAGCCTTTCGTGCTTTCGCGCTACTCGCTGAACGAGATGGAGGGGCTGGCTGCCACCTTGAAAAAGAAGGGATACGATGCCGGATTTTTCCATGGCGCCCCAAACGGTTCGATGGGATTTGATGCCATTACACACATGCTCTCCATCAAAAGATATTTTGGACAGAATGAGTATGGTCGCAAAGAGGACTCCGATGGGTTTTGGGGTATCCCGGATGAGCTTTTTCTAAACTATTGTGCCAAGAATTTTGGTCAGTTGAAAGAACCGTTTTTTGCATCCGTCTTTACGCTCTCCTCACATCATCCCTATATTTTGTCCAAGAAGTATGAAAATAGCTTTAAGGGAGGCCCCAATCCGCTCTACAAATGTATCGAATACAGCGATTTCTCTTTGAGGGAATTTTTCAGGGAGGCCTCCAGGCAACCCTGGTACAAAAACACGCTATTTGTGCTCACTGCCGATCATTCCTTGCCTTCCAACGACCACAAGGAATACATCACCTCCACCGGTCTCTTTTCCATCCCTGTTATCTTCTATCAGCCGAACAGCAACCTGGTTGGGATGGACTCAACCCTCATGCAGCAAATCGATATCTTTCCAACTGTAATGGGCTACCTGAAATATGATGCTCCCTTTTTCGCTTTCGGAAGCGATCGGTTCTCACCGACTGAACACCCTTTTACAATCAATTATGTGAATGGTTGTTACCAGTTTATGGAGGGCGACTATCTCATTCAATCGGATGGGAAAAACTTATTGGCAGCTTTCCGTTTCAAGACGGACCCACAATACCAGCACGATCTGGCAGCCACCGGAGATACCCTGGTAAACGCGCATTTCCAGCGGTTCAAAGCTTTCCTGCAACAATACAACAACAGGATGATAGAGAACCGGCTGACGATTAAATAATTAGTTAATGTGCTGATGTGCTAATGAGAAAATGAGAGGATGGGAAGATGAGAAAATGAGATCGGACTCCTTTCGGTCCTGCAGGTCCAGATTGTCCAGCCGGTCGTAAATAAACTTGAAACATTTTCCTGGTTGCCGAGGTAAAAGTTAAATACATTAACAATCTGTGAATGAGCTTAAGATTTGAGACATCTATGATTCGAAAATTTGGATTTGGCATGATGCTTCTGGCACTTCTTGTGTCAGGCTGCCGGCCTGGTCCGGTTGTGGAGACGCCTCCCGTCAGCGGGTTCAATTTTTTTGTGGTTTCAGACATGGGCTCCACAGGTCCCTACCGGGAAGATTCGGTTGCCCATACGGTGAACAGGATGTCTAAGATCCTTCACCCCAAATTTGTCATCAACCAGGGCGATTTTTTCCACGACCAGGGGGTGAAAGATGTTCACGATCCGCTGTGGGGCGCACAGTTTGAAAGGATGTTTATTGCCCCTGAACTGAATGTGAAATGGTATTCCATCATCGGCAACCACGAGTACATCGGCAATCCCCAGGCGCTGGTCGACTATTCCAAAGTCAGCCAAAGATGGACCATGCCTGCCCGTAATTATACTTTTGTCCAGCAGGTTGACAGCGCGACCACCATCCGCTTTGTCATGATCGATACCTCTCCTTTCCTTTACTTCTACCACAGTGACCCGAAATACCATGAAGTGAATTCACAGGATCCTGGCAAAACAGTGGCCTTTGCCGACAGTGTACTGGCACAGTCGCACGAGACCTGGAAGGTGGTTATAGGTCATCACCCCATCTATACCTCCGATTTTAACCACGGAAATACCTACGAGCTCATCGGGGAGATAGTCCCTTTGCTTAGGAAATATCATGTGGATTTTTACCTCAATGGCCATGTGCACAAATTTGAGCACCTCAACCGGGCCGGGATCGACTACATGATCACCTCCACCGGCGTGAAACCACGTTGGTCAAACCCTTGGTTCTTCACCCGCTATGTTAAAAAATCATTGGGATTTACCGTCTGCCATGTCGATTCAAAGGAGTTCTCCTTCTTCTTTATCAATGAGAAGGGAGAGACGCTTTACTCCTACCGGAGAAAGAAATGACGGATGTGACTGAATGACTGAATGACGGATGTGATGGAACTGACGGATTGGATTGTTGGACAGGGAGACTTAGGTTCTGTTTTTTTAAACAATTGTTGAAAAGCCTCAATATTGTTGAAAGTGTTGAAGTAGTGAGGTCACCGGATAGCCGGACCCGAAAAAGTATTGAATCAGGACTTAAAGATGTGAATGACATTATTTCAGGTAAGAAGAAGGGCAAAACCCTCAAACAGCTCCTGAATGAAGGTTGAAATTATTACCACCCCAACGTTTGACCGGGAGTTTAAGCGTTTTTGATTACCCTTTTTGATAAAAGTGAAAAGGAAAATATTTCCGATACAGAAATCAAACAAATAAATCACAGGACGACGTAGATGACGGTAAGACTGGTTAGGGGTTGCCATCTATGCCGACCGTTTAATATTAATCACCTCAATTTCAGCCCCTTTTTTATAAGCTTCGTTGGCTTTTTGCAGCACTTCTTTTGTGGTTTTCTGGTCAAGGTAATATTCACCACAATTATTGCAGATTCCGGCGTCAACACCTTTGATGACAACAATCGATCCCCCTCGTTCGAGCGTTACGGTTGTTTTGCCTTTTGCTGTTTCCCCATTTTTACAAATCACGCATTTCATATCATTTCTTTTTAATAGTGTATTCGCTGTTCCATAATGTTTTATCGGGCTGGTATGCTGTGATAACAACATTTTCTCCGGCCTCATTTACTGCACACACGACATGTAACGGGGTCTTTCCCGTATAACCTAAAATCAGACGGCTTGGATAAGGTATGTCATCCGGATATTCTTTAATGACAACGCCCGTATTCAAAACATGTACGATATCCAAATCAGATATTCCCCTTTTAAACATTTGGGTAACCACATGTGCCGAGTAAATTATTTTTCCTTTCATTCAAAAATCAAATTCAAAACAAATTAACTCATTTTTCTTTAAATCTGCTTGAATTAAGGTTTTTAAGTTGATTTCATATTTGAAGAAATGTAAACCCAATTTAAAATTGCCGCATCGTTGTGATTTGCTTTCAAATTGTATCTTTGACTTACTGATAAACACATCCTTTGATTCGTTGGGTAAGGCACAGAAGGTTGTGATTTGCTTTCAACACAACAGCTAAGGCCCGAAAATCGTACCAGAAATAATATTGGATCGTTTTTCCATATTTTATTGTATTTTTAAATGAAATTAGTTCTGTCTAATTTGAACCTACTTTGGCAGATTTCATAAAACCTTTGTTATACCTGCTATTATGTATCCCTATTGGTTTTGGGGAAAATGTATTCATTAAAACTTAGTCTATACTTCTTTACTTATTCGTCTCATTCTGATAAACTTATGAATGATAAAACATAACCTGGAAGTTAAGTTCGGCAATCGATGTAAGTGATCAAAAGAAATAGCCCTTTCCCAAAATATTGCTTAATATGCCCAGAGAAACCAAAACACACCGGATTCTTCGTCTAATCCTTTTCCTGTCAAGCAGCTATCCTAAGACGAAGGAAGAATGTATCACATTCATGGAGATAAAAAGTTCCGCATTTTATTGCTACTGCAATTTATTGCGGGATACCGGATTTGATATTCGACAGGAAGGAGGGAAATACAGGATAGAGTACCAGGAGAAAAATCAACATATACTAAGTGATTTGCTGCATTTTAGCGAGGAAGAGGCCTATCTTCTTTCCTGTTGTATCGACGATCTTGGGGAAAAATCGGGATGTGCTTTCAAACTGAAACAAAAACTCGTATCCTTTCTGAACCAGGATAAGGCCATTGAATCTTATATCCACAAAGAGAAGTCAGCCATTGTGCAATTTCTTCGAAAAGCAATGCAAACAAAGAAACAGATATTATTGCTCAACTATTCTTCTGGCAATAGCCAAACGGTGAGGAACCGGATGGTGGAACCATTTGAATTTAAGGACGATTTCAACCTTGTGTGGGCATTCGACACCGGATTAAAGATGAACCGGCAGTTTAAAATCTGTCGCATCGAAGATATATCCGAAACGCCGTTCCCTTGGGAGTACGAGCGTATGCATCGTTCTTTACCGGTTGACATTTTCCGAAATACAGGCGAACTAAACAAGCAAGTTGAATTTCGATTGAACCTCCGGGCGAAAAACCTGCTTACCGAGGAGTATCCTTTATCCGCAAAGTACCTCACTCAAAAAAGCGCTAACCAGTTTGTATTTAAAGCCCTTGTTGCCAAATACGAAGGGCCCGGACGATTTGTATTAGGCATTGCCGAAGATATTCAATTGATCGGGGATGAGGGGTTTCGGGATTTCTTAAAATTAAAAATCAAGAAATGCCAAAATATTTTTTGATAATATGCGAAACATGGAGTTTGATTAACGAGTTTTGAATAAAATTGGATCAATATGCAAGATAAAGCAATCGCACAAATCGGACATTGGCAACTGGAGCAGAACAAAGAGCTTGATCCGGTTGACCTCTACATCGAAAACATGTTTCCGGGGAAGAATTACCAAATGTTATTGTTGGTTTTTGAGATCACAGGTAATAACGGGGAACTTACCTGCGTTTATAAAGGCATCGATATTGAAAAGGTTGGAAAGACTTCGATCAGCTACCGCAAGTATGCCTATCGAAAAGGGAGTTCTCGTGGGGGTGATATTACTATCTCAACAAAGCTAAGTTTTCCTGCTGATAAAAAACTTCAAAATATTAAAGAGGCTCAGTTTAAAAAATTGACATCTTCGAAGCATCCCGATTCGGAATTGTTTAAAATGGTTGAGGCGGAACTCCTCAAAAATGAAGAAATTATTAATAACCAAATAGAGGGCTATTTTAAAAATGCCTCGAAAGAAGAACAAACTTCTACCGGAATCTCTGTTCAGATTATTAAAGAGAAAGCCTTGTATCTGAACGATTTTGAATTGGTTCGTGATATTCTATTGGATTCTGGTTCGGAAAAAAAGTATGACCACAATGGCACTCAATCGCGCCACAACAATTCGATCTGTTCTGTAACTAGCCAAGTGGCCGAAGATATTTATGGTTTTGCTGCACCATTTAAGTATTCCAGTCCAGACAAACCGGGTTTTATCAGTGGTTTTTTCAACAAGGAGAAGTTTTGGCGTAATTATCCGGTGTCATCGAAAGAGGCTCTTGCGCTTGAATATGGGAAGAAATATATCAAACAAAATCTCACAGGTTATTTTTATGGGCATGAATACTTTTTTGTTCCGCATCCAATTATTAAAGGCAATAATAAAAAGCTGGAAATGATCGTTGAGTTGATAAAAGAGGCTTTTGCTGTTGCCCGTGAAAAAAAAATATCGAAGGAGGAACGTGCCGGGGCTGAGGAGTATGTTCAAAAACTGATTGCCGGACAGGACAATTTTTTCTACCTCGACATGCTTTTTTATTCTGAAGACAAAAAGACCGAGGCAATCAGTATTGAAATGATGCTCGAAGAGGTTTTACCCTCTCGTTTTAGCAAATTGTTTGTCGAAGTACCGGAGATTATCAACCGGAATCCGCTTTTCAAAGATGCTATAACCATTAAAAAGGAATTGGTTGACTTGAAATTCTCCTTTGAGATCGTCCGAAACTTCTTCGACGATAAATTTCTCGATGTGGTACAACGTATCTTTCAGGGCAAATCCATCTCTAAAGCCTTTTTATTTGAACGGATCATTGCCTTGATCCGCAAGAACTATAACGAAGCCAAAACACAGGAGAAATGGACTGAGCCCACAGGATGGTCAGTGTTGAAAGCCATTATGCTGGTCAACTATTTACAGCAACTTGGAATCATTGAAAACATCAAAAACTATAACTATATGGAAATAACTACCAGTGAAAAGAAAACCGGAAGGTTTAATCTCGACGGTTTCAATGGCTTTGTAAAAGCCAATCAAAGTTTTTTAGACAGAGACATCAAAGTGGGCATATTTGCCGTAGGTGTATTGGTTCGCTTTCTGTTCGACATCCAACATTATAGTTTGGGCAATACTCCATTTGAAAACAAACTCAGGGGTTATAAGCTCAATCCCGAACTGTTGATACAAGTGTATACCGAAGCACTGGACAAAATCCAGAAATACCAAAAAAGCTTCTACGTCTATTCCGATCTGAGGGAAATTGTTAGCCAGTATTTCGTCATTAAGCAACAGGATTTGAACGGAATGAGTAATAATGAACTCTCGTTCTATTTTGTGGCAGGCCTTGAAATGGGTAGAAAATTTAAAAATGAGAAAGAAGATAATAATCAAGAAACGAAATTGTAAACTTAAAACATAAAAACCATGAGCGAAATTATTTCCAACCGCAGCGAATTGTTATTCTTATACGACATTGAAAACGCCAATCCAAATGGCGATCCGCTGAACGAAAACCGACCTCGATTCGACACCGAAAGCAGTACCATTCTGGTATCAGACGTACGTTTGAAACGCACGATCCGTGACTATTGGTTTGAATATAAGGGATACAATGGGCAAGGTGACAACCAAGACATTTTTGTGCGTGAAACCAAATACGAGGACGGAGGAAAGGAATACATTAAAGACGGGAAACGTAGGGCCAAAGATTTTCAGGAACTGGCCAATGTGATCATCGATAAGTGTATCGATATCCGTGTGTTTGGTGGGGTAATTCCCCTTTCAAATGATTCAATTACCTACATCGGACCTGTTCAGTTTCAAATGGGAAAATCATTAAATAAAACAGAGATTATTGAAGAACAGGGGACAGGTGCTTTCGCATCAGGCGATAAAAAAGGACAAGCCACATTTCGTACAGAATACAAAATTCCTTATGCTATAATTGGATTTAATGGCGTCATCAATGAGAAGTCTGCCCAATATTCCAAAATGAATGAGGAAGATAAAGCTTTGTTGATTGAAGGTATTTGGGATGGTACCAGAAATTTGATTTCACGGTCGAAGTTTGGTCAGGCCCCTTTGTTCTTACTAACTATAGAATACAACGAACCATTCTATATCGGCAATCTTCGCCAACGGTTAAAACTCAATTGCGGCGATATGAATGAACTGCAAATTCGCAGCACCAATGATTTTAAACTGGATGTAACTGAATTAGTAGCAGTACTTAAAGCCAACAAAGCCAAAATTGCGAATATCAATTTGAGGGTTGATTCCCGTTTGTCAATGGTGAATAACGGTCAGGTTATAGTAAATATTAGCAAAGATGAACTCTAAAGAAATCCTCATTTTCGACATACAAAGCGAATATGGGCATTTCCGAAAGTACAACACAACTACCTCGCCGCTTACCTATTCCATCCCCACCCGAACGGCCATTGCCGGAATTCTGGGTGCCATACTTGGGATGGAGAGGGAGTTGCGCGACGGCGTTTATCCCGAAGGGGCAGAACCGGTACAGGAATTCTTTTCGAAAGATAAGAGCGATATAGCGGTTCAGATCATGCGACCGGTGAAGAAAGAAAATATCGGATTTAACCTGATAAATACAAAAAATTGGAATACATATTATACAATTCCAATTGGAAGAACACAAATTGAGTTTGAACTGGTGAAGGATGTCCATTACCGGATTTACTTGGCAATGGAGGACAAGGCCAAATTCGAAGAACTTTCGGAACGGATTATCCATAAACGGCATCATTTTACTCCGTACCTGGGATTGGCGCAGTTTACCACACTTGTCGATTTTGTGCGAAAGGCAACTGCCCAACATGTGCAGGGGAATGGTGATTTTATAGAAATCATTACAGCAGTAAACATGTCGAAACTGCAAGGTGAGCCTCCGGTTGAATTTCAGCGGGAGTTCTTTTATTCGGCTAATAACATGCCCATTGCCATGAATCGCGATCGTGAAGTGCTGGAATACTCCGAAGTATTGATAGAAAAGAACGGGAACCCTTTAAAGGTAAAGATATCCAATTACTACACCATTGATGGAGTAGGGAATATCTTGTTTCTATAAAACTTCCTTGAGATATAAGAGGATAGATAATGGAAGAACTCTGCTCACATCCGCAAAAGCTACTGGTCAACCACCTGCTTAAAGTGGCCACTATCGCCAATGCTGTTGTGTCTGATGAAGGCTTTAACTTCTCTCTTCCAGATAAAATGGGAATAACCCCGAAGCAATTAACCGATCTGGTCTGGATTGCCGGGGCATTCCACGATCTGGCCAAAGCTACATCCTATTTTCAGGAGTATATTCGAAACCCGGAAGGAACTCATAATCATCTAAAGAACCATGCGCAATTATCTTCGATATTCGCTTACTATGTAGCTAAGCGGTATTGCTCGCTCGAAATAAATAATAAGTCTCTGGCTGAATTGCTCCCATATCTTGTTTTGATTGCTGTTAAACGGCATCATGGCAACATTGAGAATCTTGAAAGAGAATTGCTTTTCGATGATGCACAAATCGAGAATCTATCCACTCAAATTCAAAATATCGATTCAATTCAGGTTGAGCCAATCATTCATCAGTTGTTAGCCAATATCCCGGTAAATGCCACATGGAAAGAGTTTGTTGAATTTTGGGACACTAAAACCTTTCAATCCCAATTGAAAGATTTTCGCTTTCTGACTTTTAAATTCACCTATCCCAAAATAAATCAACAAACTCGAACCGCATTGTTTTACCTATTTCAGGTTATCTATTCTTCTTTGATGTATGCCGATAAAAATGATGTTATACTGGAAGATGTGAAAGTTTCAGAGACATCAACCGATATTACAGCACAGTTAGAAGTATTCCGTGAACAAAAAGGCTTCAATACTGCAAGATCAAAAATCGACGAACTTAAAAACGAAGCCTATTTCAATTCTTTGGAAAATCTGGAAAAGGTTTTCACTCACGGACAGCATATTTATTCCTTAACCCTGCCAACAGGATTGGGCAAAACCCTTACAGCATATGCCATAGCCGACAAACTGCGTAATCTAACCGGAAATCAAACAGCAAAAATCATCATCAACATTCCGTTCACCTCCATCATTGATCAAAACTTTGAGGTTTATCGGGAAGTATTGGGAACCGATTCCTCACAAATTCTGCTGAAACATCATCATTTAGCAGAACCTGCATATAAAGACAGTTCAGAGGGGGTGTTTGACTTTGATAAAAGTCAGTTTCTGATCGAAACCTGGCAATCGGAAACCGTTGTTACCACCTTCGTTCAGTTCCTTGAAACCATACTTTCTATGGACAAAACCAAACTGATGAAATTGGTCCATCTTCGGAATTCCATTGTTCTTCTAGATGAAATTCAAACCATACCTTATCCGCTTTGGGAAACCACCCGTGAGTCTTTCAAAACCCTTGGTGAAACTTTGAATATGTACTTTGTTCTAATCTCAGCTACTCAACCACTGATCTTTACTCTGGGTGATGATATTGTTGAGATTATTCCTGACTATCGGAAATACTTTAGTGTCTTTAACCGAACAAGATTGAACTATAAGGCAGAGGCAATTTCATTCAGTGACTTTACAGATACTGTTTCGGGTTATGCCTTTGATCATCCGGAGAAAGATATATTGGTAATACTAAATACCAAAGATGCTGCACGAAAAAGCTTTGAACAGCTTGCTAATCTTGAGTTGGAAGGGACTGATTATTTTTTTCTGTCAACATTGATTACCCCTTTCGAGAGAAAGAAGATTATTAATAAGATTAAGGAAAATAATAGCCATCGTAAACTGATCGTTTCAACGCAGTTGATTGAAGCTGGTGTTGATATCTCGGTCGATACTATTTTCAGACAATTAGCTCCAATGGATTCCATTATTCAATCGGCTGGCCGGGCAAACCGATATAATGAGAAACCTGAAATTTCAGATGTATTTCTATTTGAAATTTTAGATTACAGTAAAGCTACAAGCTTGATCTATGGCTCAGACCTGATTTTGAAAACTAAGAATGTATTCAATAACATTCGGATGATAGAAGAGAAGGATTATTTGCAATTGATTGATCGCTATTTTATGGAAGTTCGGAAGCAAGCCAATGAAACCACCTCCGATTTGTTAAATGCAATTTTAGGGTTGCGTTTTGCTGAGATTAACCTTCGGCTGATTGAAGAGCGTAAAACCGAATCGGTGTTTATTCAGTTGAGTAAAGAAGCGCAAGAGGTTTGGAATCAGTACCTTCAGATATTTAATCAGAAAGAACTTACCCCTTGGGAGCGAAAGGCACAGTTTGCCAAGATAAAATCGAAGTTTTACGATTTTGTAATCAATGTTCCTATTCGTTACGGAGAGGCGAAAATCAATTTTGATTCTGAACAAATCAATGGTTTTTATTTGTCTTCATTTGATTCTCCGTCTTTATTTTATTCTTATGACAAGAACGATTTTAAAGTGAATATGGGATATCAGAGAATTGAGAATGTATTTTTATGATATATCGTGTTACCGCTGCTCCTGCTACGGGTACGCCCATGTCTGGGGGCAAAGCTCATGTCAGGGGATGATGGCCCTGTCTCTGGGGACGATGCCCCCAGTTAGAATGTCTCAGACTTTCAGCCTGAGTAGTGGGGCTGGGGTTCTGGGGCGTTGCAACTGCTGCGGATATCGTCCCAATCTATGAATATGAACAAATAAAATTATACTATGGGTCAATCACTATCGCAAATGTACATCCACCTCGTATTCGGCACCAAAGGCCGAATGCCATATCTCACTCCCACCATTGAGAAAAGGGTGCATGCCTATATGGCCGGCACTCTGCAACAATACGAAAGCCCGGCACTCATCATCAACTCGGTACCCGACCATGTACACATCTTGTTTAGGTTATCGAAGAATTATGCACTGGCCAAAGTTGTTGAAGAGGTGAAAAAAGAATCTTCAAAATGGATAAAGACCATTGAAGGCGGGACCAAACAGTTCAAGTGGCAAATCGGATATGGAGCCTTCTCTGTTAGCAGCTCAAAAGTTGAAGTGGTAAAACGCTACATCGAAAACCAAAAAGAACATCATGGCTACCAGACCTTTCAGGAAGAATTGGAACAACATATAAAAGAGTATGACATTATTGAATACGATCCAAAGTATTTCTGGGATTAACCATCATCAGGCTGAAGGCCTGACAGATCATAACTGGGGGCATCGTCCCCAGCTATGGGGGCATCGTCCCCGGCTATGGGTGGGCATCGTCCCCGGCTATGGGGGCATCGTCCCCAGCTATGGGGGCATCGTCCCCGG
>CAYHQN010000119.1:0-13369 GCA_964358545.1 uncultured Tangfeifania sp.
GATGTCAATCACCCATTGTTACAAACACCAAAATAATGTTCTCGCTGAATCGCTGGCTTTTTTGATTTCAGCAGGGCTGTAAGTGATAAAATAGTATTTTTGCAGTTTAAATCAGCAGAATAAAATTCAGCATATGCATCAGATCAAATTGGCCGATAACATCTATTTTCTGGGCTTCAACGATCGTCGGACTGCCCTTTTCGAGAATATCTGGCCCATCCCCGATGGAATCTCTTACAACTCCTATTTAATTGTTGATGAAAAGGTTGCATTGGTCGATACCATGGAGCGCCAGTACATCGAAGATTACATGGCCAGAATCGAAGGGATTATCGGATCAAGGCAGATCGATTACCTGATAATCAACCATATGGAGCCGGACCATTCGGGATCGATGAAGGCCATTGCAGCCAGGTACCCAAATATCACGTTGGTTGGAAACAAAAAGACCTTTGGCATCGCCGAAAACCTGGGTTTCAATCTGGAGAAAATATTGGAGGTTCACGATGATTCGATTCTGGACCTGGGAAAAGTAAAACTGCAGTTTCAAACCATCCCGATGGTACACTGGCCCGAGACCATGATTACCTACGATGAAACGCACAAAATTCTTTTCTCAGGCGATGCTTTCGGAAGTTATGGCACATTGGATGGCGGTGTGTTTGATGATGAACTCAATCTCGATTTTTATGAGGTGGATGTGATGCGTTATTTCACCAACATCGTTGGAAAATATTGTGCCCATACCCAGCGGGCCATTAAAAAACTGGCGCCACTCGATATAAAAATGATCGCTGCGACCCATGGTCCGATCTGGCGTACCAATCTGGAGTGGGTGCTGAGCCGGTATAACCGCTGGAGTTCATACGAGAAGGAGCAGGGATGCATCATTGTCTATGGCTCCATGTATGGAAATACACAGAAAATGGCCGAGGTCATTGCCCGTCAGTTGAGCGAAAGAGGGATTAAAAATATCCGTGTTTACGACTCTTCCAAGACCCATCTTTCCTACATCATCAACGATATTTTCCGGTACAAGGGGTTGATCATCGGCAGTTGCGCTTACAACAATGCCCTTTTCCCCAACGTTGAGACACTTCTTTCCACCATCGAGCACATGGCCATCAAAAACAACTATTTTGCCATTTTCGGCAACTTCCTTTGGAATGGCGGCGGTGTCAGTAACCTGAAAAAATTTGCCGAGCACATGAACTGGGAGACGATTTACGAACCGGTTGAAGAGAAGGGAAGCCTTAAACAGGAGAAGTTTCAGATGTGTGTCGATCTGGCGGATGCCATGGCGGACAAGTTGCTTATGATGTAGGAAAAGTCTTTTTACACAGAGTATATATTAGCTTTATCCAGAATTCGATGTGCATATAGTATTTTGGCAACTGCTTAAATTTTAGAGAAATACACAGAGTTCACAGAGCTCAAAAATCGCAAGCGATTTTTCCCTCTGTGAAACTCCTTTTACCTCTTTCCATTCTGATGATTTTTTAAAAGTTCATCCAGGAATAGGTTCTATCAGGCAAAAACCATAACCTCTGTGTAAGATTAGTTAACACCAAATATGAAACGAATCGCTCTTCTGTCGGATACGCATAGTCACCTGGATGATCAAATGATCCGATTGTTGGAGGAGTGCGATGAAATTTGGCATGCTGGTGATATTGGCAGTAGCACGGTAACAGACCGGCTGATGCTGATTAAACCGCTGAAAGCCGTCTGCGGCAACATCGATGGGACAGATTTAAGGAGGCAGTTTCCCTCCATATTGCGTTTTCATTGCGAAGGGGTGGATGTGCTGATGACCCACATCGGAGGCTATCCAGGACATTATGAAAGAAATCTGCTTCCGCTTCTCAAAAATAATCCGCCCAAACTTTTCATCGCCGGTCATTCCCATATCCTTAAGGTGATTTTTGACCCGAAATTTCAACTGCTGCACATCAATCCCGGGGCGGCAGGACAGCAAGGATTTCACCTGGTGAGGACCATGGTGCGTTTTACCATTGACGGGGACCAAATCAAGGATATGGAAGTGGTAGAGTTCGGAAAACGTGGCGCTTTACGGACGGAAACCGGCACTACACCAGTTTGACCGTTCGGCGGAGCCGGTCATTTTCAATCCAAGCGAGTTGGCCCTCTCTTCAATGGCTTCCAGATCAGTGGTATAGAATCCGCTCATGATCATGCATTGGCCTTCAATCAGCAGTGGTTCAAAATAGTTTTGTTCCCAAACTTCGTTCCAGTTTTGATCTGCAATCACCTCCAGGGTATGGTCAAAACTGAAAAATTCATTCTTCTGCAGGTTCTGAGTGGCGAGAATTTCCGGACTAAAATTTACCGAAGGAATGTAGGCTTCAATGCCATCTTCCGTCTCAACAAAGCTTTCAAATCCGGCATCTCCGAGCTCCTGCATCAGTATTTCGCGGGCAATTTCATTGTCGGGGGAGAGAATGCAGGTTATTTTCGAGTATTCCATGAGAAAGTGACTAAAGTGCCTAGAGTGCCTAAAGTACTTAAGGACAAGTTGAAAGTTGATAATTACAAATTACAAATTACAAATTAAAGATGAAGTGGCTCATTTCCACATTTCCACATTTTCCAATTTTCACATTTTTAATAGGAGATCCGGAAGGCCATATTAATCCCAACCTTTGTAAAATTCATTTTATCGAACCCTACAAAGACACCCACATTGGTCGAATAAAATACCTCTAACAGTGTGTATCCAAACTCAGTATGATATGGATTGACAGGTGAGCTGTAATAGCCTGCCCAGATCATTTCCCGCCAGAGTGTGTTGCTTAGTACCGGGAGATATTTCAGGAGGATAAGCGGTGATTTGTAGGAGATGAATCCATTGAGAAACCGGTCGGAGGTGGATAGCGCATAATAATTCGGCACATAAAATGAGTGACGGTATTCGTGCGGAAGTACCGGACTGGTCTGGGTCTGGACGTGGGCGAAGTCAGAGAAATGAATCTGACGGTTGTTGGTAAACAATCCGGCATTGATATCCCAGAAGAGACTCGAAGATTGGCTGAAATCGATGGAGTAGGAGAGTCCTGCGTTCAGGTAGTCAAAATCAGAGGTGCTGGCGAAGATGTTGCTGGCCCCTTTTTCATAACCAACATAAAAAGTGGGAAAATCCGAATGCGACATTGTTTTGATGCCATCCCGGATTCTGTAATAATATTTTGGTGTGTATTCGAGTCTGACACCAAACTTTGCCGAAACCTGTCCGGCCAGTTGGCCGGCAGTTACCTCGTCGTTGGCAGGGAGATTGCGCTCATAATTGTCCGTATTGTCAAGGAAGGAGTAATTGGTGGTGTTTTCCAGCTGGCTCATCTTTTTCCATTCAAGTTTCGTTCGCAATACCAATCCATTGAACAAATCTACCTGATTGGCCATTTTGACATATCGGTCTTCATAGAAACGGGCAAAATTGGTCTTGAAGAACAGTGAGGAAACGCTATTGATAAAAGGGGAAATGGCACTCTCGCGGGAGTTGAAATCTTCAGAAAACTGTCCAACGTTCAGTTCAAATTTTCCCCGGTGCAATGGGGCGTAAGTGTATTTGATGCCCATGTTTCCCATCACTGTTTCGCGGCTAAAAGCATAGGCAATTCGTGGACGGAATTCAAGGGAACGGCCGGGTTTGAAATTTTTGGTAAAGGCGATCTCCTGGTTGACTGTAAAGCCATCGACAGCATTAAAGGTTATCCTGCTGAGGTTGAAGAGTCCGGAATAGTAAAAGTGCCAGGTAGAATCTGCAAAGGTTTTCTTACTTCCGGGAAAGAGTGGGGTAAAAATTCCTGGATTGAATTTTCGTTTGGCGATGGCAACAACCTTTGGTTTATTTAGCTCCGAAAGGGTAATGGAGTCCCGCTTCTGGAAGCTCTGCAGCTCTTCCGATGCCAAAGGAATCGGTCGCATACTGTTCCAGAACGAGGTATCCCTGTTGGCAGATTTCGGATCAATGTTTACCTTCACAGATTCAGTTATCTCGAGTGTTTTGTCATTGACAGATTTGGTATTGGCGGATTGCATCAGACGCGAGAGCTTGTTCATCTCCAGGATACTGAGTTCTTTCTTTTCGAGCAGTTGGTCAATTTTTACTTTTTTCTTCTCCAGCGATTTTAAAGATTTCTTCGTGGGTACCGCTTTGGTGACTGCTGGCTTGTCAGACTGAACACTTGCCTGCTCCTTGACCGGAAGATTGAGCATATCCAAAACACTCTGGTTGAAATGGACATCGGTATAACGCATCGAAGTGGAGAATTTTCCGCTTCCTTTGATCCCCATCATGCTGGCATCAAACGAAAACTTATGACTGACCGGCAGCCAGATAGAGGGTGAGACTTCATCATAAGTCATGAAAAGGTTGACCGTCCCGACAGGTGTTTCAAAGTTGAGATCCGCCTGTTTCAAACACCAATAATCCTCCATGACATAGATTGTTCCCTCAAAAAGAAGTTTGCTTTTTCGCTTGGGTGTTACCCTGATCTTGTTGACAATATTCTTTCCTTCGTAATTGAACCCTTCGTAGGTAAAGTTGTAATTAGAAAATGCATTTCTCCCAATTGGGGATATTAAAACATCAATATTGTCCTGGTAAAGACTGGATCCAAGTATATCAGTGACTTGAAAATCAATTCCTTTCGGGAATGACGAGTTGATTGATTTGATTTGCAGGTCATACTTATCGGGAGCTTTGAAGGTGATCTGGTTAACACTCTCCTGTACCAGAATATCACCGGATTTCACATCGATGTTCTGTCTCTTGAGCTGATCCCGGAATATCCCCGGGATGTTTTCTACCTTGATGGTCCCGCGCAGATAGGCCGTTGCGCCATAACTTTGCACCTGGTTGAGGTGAACATAGGAGAGACTGATCACTTTGCGTATAATGGGATAGGCCCTGTCGACCCCTGCGCTTATACTGACCTCCTGTATCTCCTGAAATTGCTCTTCCAGCACTACTGAAACGCTGACCGGTTTGCCGGATAATATGATGGTTTCGGTCTTCGGAGTGTAACCCAGACTGCGGTAGGTCACTGTATAACTTCCGGCTGGGAGTTGGATTTCAAAATCACCATTTTCGTTGGTGGTGGTGCCTTGAGATCCCTCTTTGAAAAAGACTGTCGCGAATGGGATTGGCTGACCACTCTTGTCTTTGATATTGCCTTTGAGATTATGACCAGATGCAAGATTGGCCAATAGCCAAAGGAAAGAGAACAATATCAGAAATTTTCTCATGCAGCGGATTGTTTTGGCAGGTATACGGATTTCAGGTTCAAAAGTACCAAAAGGATTGGGAAGCCTTTACAATAGCGCAAAAAAAATATACGAAAGGTAGAAAATCTCCGACTTTCGTATAGAAATATGTTATTTGTTCTCTTAGTTGACTAAAAGGTTCACGCAAAGCACGCAAAGGAAGACGCAAAGTCTTACAAGTAAAACTTTGCGTCTTTTGCGTTTTCCTTTGCGTGCTTTGCGTGAAATTTTATGACTCTCTTTCAGGCGACTAATACCTTAAAAAGGAGCAGCTTTTGCTAGTACGCGTTGATAATGGCCAGAAAATCGTCTGCCTTAAGGGAAGCGCCTCCGATCAATCCGCCGTCAATATCCGGTTGACTGAAGAGTTCCTGTGCGTTGGCAGGACTGCAGGAACCGCCATAAAGAATGGAGCATGCTGCTGCAATATTCTGATTATATTTTTTTGCAATCAACTGACGGATAAAGGAAAGCATATCCTGGGCTTGTTGTGAACTGGCAGTACGTCCTGTTCCGATGGCCCAGATTGGTTCGTATGCGATCACGATTTTCCCGAAATCTTCGGCAGATAGGTTGAAGACGGTCTCCTCAAGTTGCTTTTTTACGAATCCATTTTCTGTTCCGGCCTCGCGGATGGCAAGGGCCTCGCCGCAGCAGTAAATTGGAGTCAAACCCTGGGCAAGGGTCAGTGCTACCTTCTTGTTCAGGATCTCGCTTGTTTCGTGGTAATATTCGCGGCGTTCGGAGTGCCCAAGAATGACATAGGTCGCACCGGTTGATTGAATCATCGATACTGAAACTTCCCCGGTGAAGGCGCCTTTTGCTTCTGCTGCACAGTTTTGTGCGGAAACTGAAACCCTGCTTAAATCAACAGTATTGGCGACGCTGGCAAGATGGGTAAAGGGGGTTCCAAGTACGACAACAACATCTTTCGCTCCTTTTTCTGTAACCAAATTGCTAACTTGTTTAGCCAGTGCAATACCTTCAGTGAGTGTGGTGTTGCATTTCCAGTTACCGGCTACAATTTTCTTTCTCATGGTCGGTGATATTTAATTTTTGAAGTTAATGATCTTGCAGCAAAGATAGAAATCAGACATTTAAGTAACGAATGCTATTGTGCAGTTGCCGACGATTTAACTATTTGGTTACGTTGGTTACCAAACGGGCCATCTCTTTAATGGTTGGAATATCGTTGTAGTGCCACTTGCCCATGATGGTCCCGCTGCGGAGGTACAGCAATCCGGGGTTTCCCCTGACGATGGTTTTAAGCGTTACTTCATCGCCAAAAAGAAATTCGTAAGTGGGGTGTGCGATATTTTTGAAATCCTCCAGTCTTGCTCCGGTTGTTGAGGTAAGACACACAAATTTATAGCCCGAAAATCTTGCCCAAACTGCCATTCCATTGATGAGCTCCTGCTTTTTAAGGGAACTGTTCGTCAGGTTGGCGGCTATCAGAAAGAAGGTGGGTTTGTCGTCCGCGAAAAAGAAGCTGGTCACATCGTCGCCAGGCGCCGTGCGGATTTGAAAATCATGAATTGGAGGTGTATAGCCCTTTTTAACCAAAACAGCTTCGCCCATCGACTCGAATTTCCAGTTCACTGTATCCTTCCAGGGATAGTCGTTGTCGGTGAATTTTTGTATTTTATTGGTCTGCTTGTTTCTGTAGAAGAAGCTGTTGGCATATACATCCGCCTTTTTTCCTTCCGGGATCTTCATGCTTTTGGGTATGTTAACGCCAACTTTGTAAGGTCTGAAATCAAAAACAGGATCATGCCGGTAGGACCAGGTGACAAACCCAATGTAAATGGTGGTGATGATGGCCATCCGATAATAGCGCCATTTTCCGAGAATCACCGGTTGGATGCCCTCCCTTCTGATATATACCAGAAGAACCATGGCCGAAAGGAGAATGTTTTTGTAAAAAGTTTCCCAGTTGGTAATCAGCATGGCATCCCCAAAGCAGCCGCAATCGGTGACCGGATTTTTAATGGCCACATAGAGGGTAAAAGGCGTAAAAAATGCCATGAAGATTAGTCCGAGCAGCGAGCTCAGCCGGATTCTGACGCAGAGCAGCATGGCAGCCCCGATTAAAAATTCTGCCAGGGGAAGAAGGTAGGACCCGGCAGGGGCTAGAAAGCGAAGGCTGCCAAGTCCCATGGATGGAAGATAGTCTGCCAGTTTGTACTCTAATCCCCATGGATCTATACCTTTTACAAAGCCTGAAAAGATAAAAACCAGTCCGAAAATCCAGCGTGAAAGGTTGGTAAGTGTCTTCATTGCTCAGGTTCGAATTCCATTTTGATCAGCGCAAAAACCGAATAGTTGATCATATCAAGGTAGTTGGCATCAACGCCCTCAGAAATCAGCGTCTTTCCTTCGTTGTCCTCGATCTGCTTGGTTCGTTTGATCTTCATGAGTATCAGGTCGGTAAAGGAGCTGATGCGCATTTTACGCCATGCTTCACCATAATCGTGATTTTTGTCGAGCATCAATTTTTTCGCCCTCTCAAGGTTGGCCAGGTACAAGGCCTCAGCCCGGTCGTGGGGAAGCTCTTCTTCCATAGAACCAAGTTCCAACTGTATGAGCGCAAGCGAGCAATAGTTGATAATGCCGATAAATTCGGAACGGGCATCGTCATCAATTTTTGCCACCCCTGTCTCTTCGATGGTCCTAATCCGCTGTGCTTTGATAAATATCTGGTCGGTCATGGAGGAGGGGCGCAGAATTCGCCAGGCAGTGCCATAATCTTTCATCTTTTTAACAAAGACTTCCCGACACAGGCCGATTACATGATCGTATTGTTCTTTGGTTTTTTTCACCTAAGTGCTGCTTTTTTGTGGAATGATATAATCGTTTTACAACTTCTCAAATATATAAAAAGCTGAATAACGATCTACCCATTTCGGGGAAATGCGATGAAAATATTGATGTTCCCTTCGCTTACTCCGGTTGCTTACCAAATTCGTTTTTCAGTATGGATTTGATAACAATTTTTAGTTCAGGTAGATCCTTCTGAATAATTTGCCAGACTGCCTCCATTTTAATATTGAAATACTCGTGAGATATGAGATTTCTGAAAGATCTTACTTTGTACCACTGGTAATTGTACTTTTCAAGTATTTCCGGATCTATGAAATTAATTGCTTCTCCGATGATTGAAAACTGAAATAAAACGGCATCGTGAATGATCTCTTTTTCACAAAAAGTATTGAGTGTCTCATTTGATACATACTTGAAGATGTCTTCGATTGCTTTAGAGATATGTTGCAGTCGCTGGTGGCTGTCAAGATGTTGGTCTCTCATAGATCAATTTTAAATCAGGTTGGATGTGATCCAGAATGTAAGGTTTAAAGGAGTCTAAAAATCCAACATCTACCTTTCTTTTTGTTAGTTTTTCCACTTGAAATTGTACTTCCGCCAGGTCGAAATAACTAAATTTTTCATCTGTTTTGATGGCTATGTCAATGTCACTTTTTGGCCCGTCATCACCTCTGGAGAAGGAGCCATAGATCCAGGCAGCATGAATAGAATTGAAATTGGAGATGGCTGTAATTAGTAGATTCTTGATTTTATTGCGGTCAATCTTTTTAAAAGCGATGTAATTCAGCTTCTCTTCAGCCAATTGCAAGGCTTCCAGGGCTAATTCTTCATCTTCTACTTCATAAACAATATTGTCTGATAACCAGGCTAACATTAAATTGGCTTTGCTAACATTAAAATAAATGGCGAGTTTGGCCAACAGCTCTTTTGAAGCTTTGCGTTGACCCCTTTCAATTTTGCTGAGAATGGCCTGATCTATATCCAGGTAGGCAGAAACAACGCGCAAGGGTAATTTTTTTTCTTCCCTGAGTTCCCTGATGGTGACACTGAAATCTTTCATTTTGACAAAATGTGTTTTGACAATTAATGTCAAAATTACATAAATAAATTGGTTATGTCAAAAAAAGTTGTCTTTTTAGAAACTGTTTAAATTTTATTGTTCCTATTTTATTCATCAGAAATCACTTGATCAGGACTGTGCCGTAGGCACATAATGTCGGTAGAAAGAGAATTTACCGCAAAATATCCCGTCCCGTACGGGACGGAATTTAGATCTTAATCCATATTCTACCGATATTATATCCCTAACGGGACAAAAAAACAAATTTTAAACAGTCTCTTATATTTGCAACAACTTTGTTTGGTAAAAACGATTAGCATTTTCCTGGATACCAATGAATTTAAATCAATCCGAATCGGATTTCCAATATTGAGCTCTATTTGAACAGTTTTACTATTTTTGTTGACTGACAGCGAAGCAGGCTCAATGTTTTTTGGCATCGCAAGCTGCTGTTGCTTATTCTTTTCTACCAAAGATCCGTTTCATGTTGTTTCAGAAAATAGAAAATCCTTTCTACCGCAAAAAAAGGTCCCTTCAATTGAACGGGAAGCTGATTTGGCTGGATGAGCCTGTCGTGATGGGGATCATGAACCTTACACCTGATTCATTTTACGAAGGTAGCCGGTACAGCATGGGAAAGGAGATTTTGCATCGTGCTGAAGAGATTTTGGTTTCCGGAGGTTTGATCATCGACATGGGGGCTGTCTCCACAAGGCCCGGAGCGGCAGAGGTTTCAGAGGAGACCGAGATGGCCAGGCTGCTGCCTGCTGTCAAAGCGATCCGAAGCCATTTCCCGGAGGCGGTTCTTTCTGTCGATACCTTTCGATCAGGTGTGGTCAGCAACATTTATGACGAAATTGGGGGATTCCTGGTCAACGATATCTCAGGAGGGACAATGGATGGAGAAATGTTCGCAACTGTTGCAAAACTTGGCCTGCCCTATATTTTGATGCACATGCAGGGAACTCCCCAGACGATGCAGATACATCCCTTTTATGTTGATGTGGTCAAAGATATTCTGTTCGATCTATCCGAAAAAATAAACTCCCTCAAGTTGATGGGTGTAAACGACATCATCGTGGATCCGGGTTTCGGTTTTGGTAAAAACCAGCGTCACAATTATGAACTTTTTAATTGCCTCGATTCGTTTCGTCTTTTTGAACTACCTTTGCTGGTAGGCGTTTCCCGCAAGGCAATGATCTGGAGATTGTTGGATAGTTCTCCCGCTGAGAGCCTGAACGGGACCACCGTTTTAAATACCCTCGCGCTGATGGGAGGCGCCGACATTCTCAGGGTGCATGATGTACGGGAAGCGGTTGAGACCATCAGATTGGTCACCGAATTAAAAAAGTGATTGTATGACAGAACTCTTTATACACCTCAAGTTTCTGGATCTGCTGGATATTTTTTTCGTGGCCATTCTCTTGTACGAATTGTACGGTTTGGTCAGGGGGACCGTCACTTTCAGCATATTCCTGGGGATCTTTATTGTTTTCATGGTATGGATTGTTGTCAGGGCTTTGAAAATGGAACTGCTGGGTTCGATCCTTAGCAACCTTTTTGGCGTAGGAATGATTGCGATCATCGTCGTTTTTCAGCAGGAGATCCGCCGTTTCCTTCTGATGTTGGGAAATAGCTACCGGAACAACAAGAATATCTCCATCGGGTCACTCATTGCAGGCCAGTTTAGAAATATTTCACCATCGGGCATAAAATCGATCGTGGATGCCTGCATTCAAATGTCCAAATCCAGGACAGGCGCCCTCATCGTTATTGCGAGGGCCAATGAATTAAAAGAGTATATCCGTACAGGGGAATTTATCGATGCAGAGATTCGTACCGATTTGATATCCAGTATATTTTTTAAGAATTCACCCCTTCACGATGGCGCTTGTATTGTGACATCCAACCGAATTCAGGCTGTGCGATGCATACTTCCGGTGTCGTCAAGTCAGGAGATCAGACCTGCCTTGGGGTTGCGCCATCGTGCGGCGATCGGAATGTCGGAAGTTACCGATGCCTTCACCATCGTGGTAAGTGAAGAGACCGGCCGGATTTCCATTTCCGAAAACGGAAAACTGATGGAGAACGTCAGTCCGGATGAACTCTTCAGGATGTTGCAGTCCGAAGAGAAAAGCTGAACTAGACTCCAAGGATAAAGGATAAAGTAAAAAGGATAAAGTGGCATTCGTGCTAAAAAGAACTATACCTCGTTTATTTTTAAAGTAAAAGACGCTGCAAATCAAGATCGCGGCGTCTTTTTACTTTATCCTTTTTACTTTATCCTTTATCCTTATTTATTGGCATCCAGGTGCACCGATTTTATCGCCCTTCCTGATGGATCAGCGTTGTTCCGGAAGGATGGGTCCCATGCCAGCGCCTCAGGGGTACTGCAGGCGATAGATGGGACGGAAGGTACGCAGGAGGCTGCCGCGTCTGAGGGGAAGTGTTCGGAGAAAATGGAGCGGTAGAAATACTCCTCTTTCGACATTGGTGTATTGATAGGGAAGCGGAATTTGGCATTTTTCATCTGATCATCCGTCACCTTTTCGGCAACCATTACCTTAAGCGAATCGATCCAGTTGTAGCCAACACCGTCAGAGAACTGCTCTTTCTGGCGCCATGCGACACTGGCCGGAAGGTAATCTTCGAATGCCTTGCGCAAAATCCATTTTTCCATTTTCCCGTCTTTGGCCATCTTGTCTTCCGGATTCAGCGTCATGGCTACATCCATGAACTCTTTGTCGAGGAAAGGGACCCTTCCTTCAACGCCCCAGGCTGCCAGCGATTTGTTGGCGCGCAGACAGTCGTAAAGGTGCAGTTTGCCTAGTTTGCGGATGGTCTCTTCGTGAAAGGCCCGGGCATTGGGCGCTTTGTGGAAATAGAGGTACCCGCCGAAGATTTCGTCGGCGCCCTCACCTGAAAGTACCATTTTTACCCCCATCGATTTGATCACCCTTGCTAACAAATACATGGGTGTAGATGCCCTGACAGTAGTAACATCATAAGTTTCGAGATGATAAATCACGTCTCGTATCGCATCCAATCCTTCCTGAACCGTAAAGTGTACCTCGTGGTGTACCGTGCCGATATGATCTGCCACTTTCTGCGCGGCGGCAAGGTCGGGAGATCCTATGAGTCCAACGGCAAAAGAGTGCAGTTGGGGCCACCAGGCTTCCTGGGTGTCATCTACTGATTCGACCCGTTTGGCAGCATATTTTTTGGCGATGGCCGAGATGACAGATGAGTCTAATCCGCCGGAGAGAAGAACCCCGTATGGAACGTCCGACATTAGCTGACGGTGCACGGAATCTTCGAGCGCTTTGCGAAGCACATCGATGTTTGAAATGTTGTTCTTTACATTTTCATACTCTCCCCAGGTGCGGTTGTACCATTTTTTGGGAACCCCATCTTTGCTGTAGAGGTAATGTCCCGGCAAGAATTCTTCAATTCTCTTGCAAACACCCTCCAGCGCCTTGAGTTCGGAAGCGATGTAAAGCTGTCCGCAATCATCCCAGCCCATGTAAAGCGGCATAACGCCGATATGATCGCGTGCGACCAGGTAGCAATCTTTTTCGCGGTCATAAAGGGCAAAAGCAAAAATTCCATTGAGATCTTCCAGAAAATCTATCCCTTTTTCCTGGTAAAGGGCCAGAATCACTTCGCAATCGGACTGGGTCTGGAATTCAAATTTATCTTCGAGCTGTTTTCTGATCTCGCGGTGGTTGTATATCTCTCCGTTGACACCCAGTACCAGGTTTCGGTCCTTGCTGTAAAGAGGTTGGCCACCTGAAGCTGGGTCGACGATCGCCAGACGTTCGTGCGCTATGATGGCATGGTCGTCTACGAAAATACCGGACCAGTCCGGACCGCGGTGCCTGATTCGTTTTGACATCTCAAGCGCCTTAACGCGCAATTGCTCTGATGGGCTGTTTATATCAAATATTCCTACTATTCCACACATACTATTCTATTTTGTTTGTTGGTATTCATAAATGCAAATAATACAATATGATCAAAAATCACAGCACAAATATACATATTTCCATTATATTTCAAATATAATTTACAAAATGATATTTTTCATTTTAAAAACAGGACTAAATTATTTATTTTTTGTAATGTGTTAATTATTTAATTATTTTTTTAACTTTAGGGAAAGAATTCAGGATATTTTGACCTAAAGCTTAGGGATAAAACCGC
>CAYHQN010000120.1:0-13047 GCA_964358545.1 uncultured Tangfeifania sp.
CCCCGGCAGCAATATTGGCTTCCGGCGAACAGATCAGCCACAAACAGAGGATTTTTCATATCTCTGGAAATGAGGCACAATTGAGTAAGATCACTGAAGGAATATTCAATCTTTCTGTTTCCGAAATCAAACAGGCATTTAAATAATTGCAAAAAAAAGTGGAGTTTTTCAAAAGTTGGAATGAAATAAAAAAGGGAACAGATAAAAATCTGTTCCCTTTTTTAAATTTTGGTACAAAAAACGGTACAAAAGATTGTAAACATTTGATTAGAAAGTACCATAAGTCGGGGTGACAAGATTTGAACTTGCGACCCCCCGCCCCCCAGACGGATACGCTACCAGGCTGCGCTACACCCCGAAATTTTATCGCTTTCTGCTGAAGGTTCAGCAATTCAAAGCGGATGCAAAAATAGCTTCTGTTTTCCGTTTTCCAAAATATTATCGGCATTTAAAAAAATAAAATAATTCACACTAGCAACTATTGCTGTAGTAATTGAATTTAGCTAATTTTGCAAAAAATAGATTTAGCTATGGAATTGTTTAAACCGATGAATACTGAGAGCCCAAAGAGCTCTTCAATCAATCCTGAGACAGTGGCTGAAAAGGTGAAATGTCTGATCATTGGATCCGGACCGGCAGGCTATACCGCCGCCATTTATGCCTCCAGGGCCAACCTGCATCCTGTTTTGTACGAGGGATTGCAGCCTGGTGGCCAATTGACTACCACCACCGAAGTTGAAAACTTTCCGGGGTACCGCGATGGGGTCACCGGACCTGTCATGATGGAAGATCTGAAAGCCCAGGCAGTTCGGTTTGGAACAGATGTTCGCTGGGGACTCGCTACTGCCGCTGATTTTGGCAGCCATGTGCATAAGATTACCATTGATGGCCTGCACGTAATTGAAGCCGAAACCGTGATTATCGCCACTGGTGCCGAGGCGCAATACCTTGGTTTGCCGGATGAGAAAAAATATGCCGGATCGGGAGTGTCTGCCTGCGCTACCTGCGATGGATTCTTCTACCGGGGAAAAGATGTTGCCGTTGTAGGCGGGGGAGATACCGCCTGTGAAGAGGCTATCTACCTGGCCGGATTGTGCCGCAAAGTATATCTTGTCGTGCGCCGGGATCAGCTTCGTGCCTCCAAGGTGATGCAGGACCGGGTCTTTAAAACAGCCAACATCGAAATCCTATGGAAACACCAGACCAAGGGCCTTACCGGTCAGATGGTGGTGGAAGGCGCTGTATTTGTAAAGAACAAGGGTGAGAAAAACGAGGAAGAGGTAACTGTTCCGATCGATGGGTTCTTTTTGGCCATCGGCCACGTACCAAACTCCGGTATTTTCAAACATCAGATTGAAACCGATGAAGTAGGCTACATCAAAACCATTGGAACCAGTTCTATGACCAATATCGACGGGGTATTTGCCTGCGGTGACATAATGGATCCCACCTACAGACAGGCTGTAACAGCGGCCGGCTCGGGTTGCAAAGCGGCCATCGATGCTGAGCGCTACCTCTCTGAAAAACACTAAATTAATTTGAAAATGTGAAAATGTGAAAATGAAGAAAGCAATGGTCAAATTTTGTGACTAATATTTCAAGGATGATCATTAAAGTAACATTTTACCATACTCACAAATTCTAATTTCCACATTTCCACATTTCCACATTTTCAAATTTTGTTTAATATGTCACACAAAGATTATTCATTCGATACCCGTGCTATTCACGTCGGTGAGGGCGCAGAATTTCTGGAAGGAAGCAAAAACGAAGTTGTTGCTCCAATCTATTTATCCTCTACTTACGCCCGCAAGGAGGTTAAAAATCCGGGATTTTTCCAATATTCGCGTAGCCAGAACCCAACCAGGTTCGCGCTTGAACAGAGGTATGCCTCACTGGAAGAGACTACCTACGGTCTGGGTTTTGCCTCTGGTCTTGCTGCGGAAGCTGCCATTTTATTCGCCCTGCTGAAACCGGGAGATCATGTTGTTGGGTTTGATGACCTTTATGGCGGCACCAAGAGACTGTTTCACCAGTGGGAAGAAAACTATGGAATAACAGTCACATTGGTGGATGCTTCTGTACCAAAACACGTAGAAGATGCCATCAAACCACAGACAAAACTCGTCTGGCTTGAGTCTCCATCCAATCCATTGTTGAAGGTTTGCGACATCAGTGCTATTGCTGATATTGCCCACAGGCATCAACTATTGGTGGTAGTAGATAACACCTTTCTTTCTCCTTATTTTCAGAAGCCGGCTGCGCTTGGCGCCGATATCGTGGTACACAGTATCACCAAATACATTGCGGGCCACAGCGATGTGATAGGTGGGGCCATCATGCTAAATGACAAGGCTTTGTATGAAAGAATCAAATTTTGCCAAAATTCACTGGGCGTGGTTCCTTCTCCGTTTGACTGTTACCTCGTACTTCGGGGGCTGAAAACTTTGTCGCTTAGAATGGAAAAGCACCAATCCAACGCGCTGGCAATAGCCACCTATCTTGAGAATCATCCCAAAGTGGCAAGGGTATATTATCCCGGATTGAAAAGTCACCCGCAATATGAAATTGGGCTTCGTCAGGCCAGTGGTTTTGGGGGCATGATCTCTTTTGAAATTGTCGGAGGGGAGAAGGAGGCGGTTCTGTTTCTCGAGGGCCTGAAACTGTTCACCCTGGCTGAAAGCCTCGGCGGTGTTGAATCGTTGATTGAACATCCTGCACTCATGACCCACTCATCCATTACCGCCAAAGAAAGGGAACTGGCCGGCATCAAGGATTCGCTGATCCGTGTATCTATTGGGGTTGAGGATCAAAAGGATTTGATCGCAGACCTTGAGCAGGCGTTTGGGAGGATTTAAGGAATTCTCAATAGATTGCTTCACACTTCGTGCCTTCCCGATGAAAAATCGGGACAGGCAGTGTTCGCAATGACGGATCAATTATTTGGAGGTGAGGATGGATAGAAGGAGGCGGGCGGCGATTCTGCTATTACCGAAAACTGATGATCCGCCTCCTTCTATCCATCCTCACAAAATCAACAGCATACCGTCATTGCGAGGAGGAACGACGAAGCAATCTTTCAAAATTATCTCTACTTTTATAGGATCAAAAAATTAACCTATGAAAAATATCCTCGTTGTCGTTTTGCTTTTTTTAGTCTTGGCCGGTTTTGCCCAAAAGAAAGAATCATTGTTCAATGGCAAAGACCTGAAGGGTTTGACCATCTTCGTAAATGATCCATCCATTGCCCCCGAAAAATTCTTTTACGTCAAAGATGGTGTGATTGAAACACCCGGCGTTCCAATGGGGTATCTAAGGACCAAAAAAGTTTATTCAAATTACCATCTGCATGTGGAGTGGTGTTATCCCGAAAAACCTACGAACAGTGGAGTCTTTGTCCATACCAATGGCCCCGACAAGCTGTGGCCTTTGCATTACCAATGTCAGTTGAAATACAACAGCGCCGGCGATTTTATCGTGAATGCTGCTGGTGAAAGTGCAACCGTTGGTGATAGTACCTATGTCGGAACCGAGAAAGTGAAACCGATTGCTGCAAAACAGCATCCTTCCAATGAAACAAAAGCAGGGGAATGGAACAGCTATGACATCACTTGCAAGGGTAGTACTGTGGAGGTCAAAGTAAACGGATTGCTACAGAACACCGCTGTAAAATGTTCCATGACCAAAGGCAGTATCGGACTGCAGGCTGAAGGATCGAGAATTCAATTCAGAAATCTCTACATCGAGAAGTTAAAATAGGGTCTATAATAAAAAAACCGCTTCCGGCGGTTTTTTTATTATGATATTTGCGCAATTTTTGAGGCAACATATTTGCCTGCTTCCAGTTTTTTGCGTACTTCGGAAAATGCTTTGATGGTATATTCAACATCTTCCAGCGTATGCGAAGAAGTCGGGATTAGTCTCAGCAGCAGCTGTCCTTTTGGAATTACCGGATAGATTACGATAGAGCAGAAGATGTTATAGTTTTCTCTCAGGTCCATGATCACATTGGTCCCTTCCGGAACACTTCCTGAAAGGTAAACGGGAGTGACAGGAGAGTTGGTAACGCCAAGATCGAAGTTCTCAGCTCTCAGCCCCTTTTGCAAAGCTTCCACTATTATCCACAAATTTTCACGAATCTGCGGTTGTGTTTTGATTAGTTCCAGCCTTTTTAACAAGCCAATGACCATAGCAATAGGCAGTGATTTGGCAAAGATTTGTGAACGCATGTTGTAGCGAAGGAAGTCGCAAACCTCTTCTTTGGCCGCGAGGAATGCGCCAATGCCTGCCATTGATTTGGCAAAAGTTCCGAAGTACATGTCAATCTGATCCTGAATACCAAAGTGTTCGCCAGTTCCGGCCCCGGTAGCTCCCATGGTTCCAAATCCATGTGCATCGTCCACCAGAAGACGGAAACTGAATTCACTCTTTAATGCCGCAATTTGATCCAGTTGCCCAAGGTCACCGGCCATGCCAAATACCCCTTCTGTGATGACCAGGATACCGCCCCCCGTTTTTTGAACCAAAGTAGTCGCATGACCGAGTTGTTTGCGCAAACTATCCATGTTGTTGTGCTGAAAAACAAATCTTTTGCCCATGTGCAGTCGAACACCATCCAGAATACAGGCGTGCGCTTCCGCATCATAGACAATTACATCATTTCTGTTGCACATTGCATCAATGATGGAGATCATTCCCTGGTATCCATAATTGAGTAAGTATGCATCTTCTTTGCCTTCGAATGCTGCCAGTTGTTTTTCCAGTTCTTCGTGTTTACTGGTTTGTCCCGACATCATGCGTGCACCCATTGGGTAAGCAAGTCCGTATTGCGCAGTAGCTTCAGCGTCTGCCTGACGTACTTCCGGGTGATTAGCCAGTCCGCAATAGTTGTTTAAGCTCCAGTTAAGAACCTCTCTTCCACGAAATTTCATTCTTGGACCAATTTCCCCTTCCAGTTTTGGAAATGAAAAATAGCCATGCGCTTCTTTCTGATACTGACCCAGGTTTCCCTTGTCAGTTTTAATTTTTTCGAATATGTCCACGGTAGTAAACTTTATGTAGTATTGCAAAATGTTTTTGAGAGCCTGCAAATCTAAAAATTATTTTGGGTTTCAACAAGAAAGAAAGTCATCCTAATTCTGGAAAAGGATAAATGCAGAATCACAATGGTTTTAACCTTTCTTAAGCCGCAAAAGAGGTGTTACTTATTCTATTAATGGAGAAAAAACTTATCTTTGCACCATGATTCGGAATGTGAGAGCATATTTTGTTGTTGGCGTTTTAATAATCGCCTCATCTTGTGGAGAGTATCAGAAGATAGTCAAGAGCACGGACTATGAGTATAAATTCAAGAAGGCCCGTGAATTTTACGACAATAAGGATTATACCAAATCTTCGCAGCTCTATGCTGAGCTGGTAAACATTTACAGAGGAACCAACCGTTCCGACCAGGTTTACTATTATCTGGCAAAAAGCAACTTCGGTCAACATGATTATCTGATGGCCGGACACTACTTTAGACAGTTGATCAAGGAGTTTCCCCGCAGCAGTTTTGCCGAGGAGTCACAGTACATGGTAGGATATTGTTACTACCTGGATTCACCGACACCTCGTCTGGATCAGAAAACAACGCAGGATGCCATCGATGCCCTGCAGCTTTTCATCAATATTTTTCCATCAAGCGCCAAGGTGGCTGATGCCAACAAGTTGATTGATGAGCTACGCGAGAAGTTGGTGTATAAATCCTACATGAACGGACGCCTGTATTACGATCTTGGCGACTACCGCGCATCGGTTATCTCTCTGACAAACAGTTTGAAAGAGTATCCCGACTCCAAATACCGTGAGGAGTTGATGTTTTACCTTTTGAAATCAAAATATCTTTTGGGCGAAAATAGTATCGAAGAGAAAAAACGCGAACGTCTGAATTCTGAACTGGATGAATACTACACGTTTGTCGACGAATTCCCAAATAGTAAATTCCGTAAGGAAGCAGACAGGTTCTTTGCCAATACAAAGAAGATGATGAATTTAAAAGACGAAGAAGTAAAAAAATAGCATATAATTATGGATTACAGAAAAGTAAAAGCGGCTTCGACCACAGTTCCTCGCAACCTGAGTGAGTTGGATGCAACCACTGATAATATTTACGAATCATTGATGGTCATTGCCAAAAGGGCCAATCAGATCAGTGCCGAGGTAAAAGAGGAGTTGAATCAGAAGTTACAGGAGTTTGCTTCCTATTCGGATAACCTTGAAGAGGTTTTCGAAAACCGCGAACAAATTGAAATTTCACGTTACTACGAAAGACTCTCCAAGCCGGTCCTGATCGCTTACGAAGAGTTCAAAGATGGTTTGATTTACTACCGGAATCCTGCTAAGGAGAAGAAATAATTTTTTGAGCTTGATTTAAACTGCTTCATCATGCCGCTAGAAGGGAAGAAGATTGTTCTCTGTGTGACGGGCAGTATTGCTGCCTACAAGGCGGTATATTTGTTGCGGGGCCTGATGAAGGCCGGGGCCGAGGTGCAGGTTTTGATGACCGAAGCGGCCAAAGAATTTGTTACGCCACTTACATTTTCAACCCTATCGGGAAAGCCTGTTTTGAGTGATTTTTTCGCCAAACCAAGTGGTTCCTGGAATAGCCATGTCGACCTGGGACAGTGGGCCGATCTTTTTCTTGTGGCGCCGGCCACGGCTTCAACGATTGGAAAGATGGCCAATGGCTTGTGCGACAATCTGGTTACCACCACTTATCTCTCAGCCAAATGTCCGGTGATTGTTGCCCCGGCAATGGATCTGGATATGTTTGGACACCCTGCCATGCAGGAGAATCTCCGCAAATTGAAAGCCTTCGGGAATATCATCATCGAGCCGGCCAGCGGCGAGCTTGCCAGCGGACTGATTGGAAAAGGACGGATGGAAGAGCCCGAAGCGATACTGAAATCCATCGAACAGTTTTTTTCCAAAAAATAATCTTCTGAACAAGACCTACCTCATCACAGCCGGTCCAACCCACGAAAAAATTGATCCGGTTCGTTTTATCGGTAATTACTCGACCGGGAAGATGGGCTTTGCGATCGCAGAGCAATTGGCGGCTATCGGTGCAAAGGTAATCATGGTCTGCGGGCCCGTTCAACTCAAAACGAACCATCCTTCTATTCAAAGAATCGATGTAACTTCTGCTGATGAGATGTATGCTGCTTGTATTCAGTATTTTGACTCCTGCGATGGCGCCATCATGACAGCTGCCGTTGCTGATTATGCCCCTGTGAAAATTGCAAAGGAGAAGATCAAACGAACCCAGGGAAATATGATCCTCGAGCTTCGGCCCAACAAGGATATTGCTGCCGAACTGGGCAAACTGAAGAAACCTCACCAGCTTTTGGTCGGATTCGCTTTGGAGAGCCAGAATGAAATGGAAAACGCATTTTCCAAACTGAAATCCAAAAATCTCGACATGATCGTCCTGAACTCTTTGAAAGAAGAGGGAGCAGGGTTCGGTTTTGATACCAACAAGATAACCATCCTTACCAGGGATGGTCAGGTTTTCAACTTTCCTTTGAAATCAAAGCAGGAGGTGGCTGTAGATATTGTCGATAAAATGATTTCCATGAATTACCCCTCGCAATTTGAATAGAATGTCTATTTTTAGGAAACATTTTATCGCATATGCGCCGTACGCTTCTCTCTGCTATTTTGTACCTTTCCCTGTTTCAGCTCTCAGCCCAGGAGTTGCAGTGCAACGTCAGTGTCTCCAGTTCGCGCATTGAAGGCACCTATAAGGAGATCTTCCAAACCATGCGGAACGACATCTCCGAATTCATGAACACCAGGAAATGGACGGATAATCAATTTTCCTTCGATGAGCGCATTGTCTGCACCATCTTCATCCAAATAACCGATCAGATCGGAGCTGACCAGTTCAAGGGAACCATACAGGTTCAGTTAAACCGGCCTGTTTTCAACTCTTCCTACCAGACACCGATTCTCAACATCAAAGACAATGATTTTGATGTGCGATATGTAGAGTTTCAGCCGCTGGAATTCAGCGAAACCTCCAATACCAATCCCCTGACCAATATTTTGGCCTATTACGCCTATGTCATTCTTGGTTTTGATTACGACACCTTTTCCCCGATGGGAGGAACTCCCTTTTTTCAGCGGGCAAAGGATATCGTCAACAAAGCCCAGAATTCAAGGGAAAAGGGATGGCGTGCCTTTGAAGGGAACAACAACAGGTTCTGGCTGGTGGATAACGTCACCAACAAGGCCTACAGCCCATTCAGGGACCTGATGTACCGCTACCACCGGCTCGGATTGGATGTGATGTCGGAAAAGCCGGATATTGGCCGCGGCGAAATTGCTGATGCCCTGAAAAATATGCAGAAAGTTTACCGGACCCGGCCGGATACCTATATCAACAGGATCTTTTTCGATGCCAAGTCCGATGAAATCGTCAACATCTTTTCCAAAGGTTCCACCGATGAGAAAAGCCGGATCATGACAGTTTTATCCGAATGCGACCCCGCCAACTCAGGGAAGTATGGAGCGATAATGCAGCAGAAGGTGTTTTGATTAGCTGATGTGTTGATTTGATAATGTGAAAATTGGAAAATGTGGAAATGTGGAAATGAAGCTGGCTCCTGAGCGTAGCCGAAGGGTGCTGATTAGCTGATGTGCTGATAAGAAGATGACCTGAGTTGCCCTGCAATATATTGTAATCCCGTTAGGGACGACCAATATTGTAGCCCCGGGTGGAGCGGAGCGGAACCCGGGGTATTCGGTTGTAGTTCAATTCAAAACACGATGCAGTTCGAGGCAATTTTAAAATATTATTCGATTAGATGTTAAGGCGTTTACAGATACGAAATTATGCATTGATCAGGGAACTGGATGTAGATTTTACCTCCGGTCTTACCATCATTACGGGTGAAACCGGTGCCGGTAAATCGATTCTGATAGGCGCACTCTCTTTGATTTTGGGCCAGCGTGCCGACGCAACGGTCTTAAAGGACAAGGATAACAAATGTATTGTGGAGGGCGTTTTTGATGTAGACGGATACGGATTGGAGCCTCTTTTTGCTGAAAATGACCTCGACTACGACAAGCAGGTGATCTTTAGGAGGGAGATCGCGGCCAATGGTAAATCCAGGGCCTTTGTCAATGATACCCCTGTGAACCTAAAGACTTTGCAGGATATTGGCGTCAGATTGATAGACATCCATTCCCAGCACCAGAGCCTGGAACTGGGCAATCGTCTGTTTCAGTTGATGGTGGTGGACAATTATACAGGGAATTCAGCGCTGCTCAAAGAGTATCAGTATAAATACAAAGCCTACAAATCACTGCTCTCTGAGTTGACCGCTGCAGAAGAAAAGGCACAACTCATGCGGCAGGAGCTCGATTATTTTCAGTTTCAGCTGGAGCAGCTTGCCAACGCCAATCTCCAATTGGGCGAACAGGAGAAGCTGGAGCATGAACTCACTCTGCTTACCCATGCCGATGAACTGAAAACAGCGTTTCTCTCGGTTGCGAATCTGCTTAGGGAGGAGGATGGCAATGCCCTTGTCAGGGTAAAAGAGTCGATGGGAATCCTGAACAGAATCCTTAAATTTTATCCTGAGGCTTCCGGGTTGATCGAAAGAATGAATGGTATTTATTTGGAGATGAGTGATATGGCTTCCGATGTGGCCTACTCTTCCGAAAAAATGGAGGTGGATCCCGGCAGAATTGTTTATTTGAACGAAAGGCTTGATCAGCTCTATTCCCTGCAACAGAAACACCATGTTACCGGCGAAGAAGATTTGATCAAACTCAGGGATGATTTTGAAGTAAAAGTGAACAGTGTCTTTTCGAACGACGAATCACTTTTGGTACTTAAAAATTCCGTTGCCGAAAAGGAAAATGAATTGTTGGTACTGGCCGACCAGTTGACTAAGAACAGAAAAGCTGTAGCTGAACGGATAGGGCAGAAGGTGGAGGAGCAGCTTTTTCAGCTCGGGATGCCAAATTCGAAATTTTCCGTTGAGATTTCAACCGGTTTGCTACTTACGCAATGGGGTCGGGATGAGGTGAATTTTCTCTTTACCGCCAATAAGAACGGAGAACTGAACGAAATATCCAAAGTTGCATCAGGAGGCGAACTCTCAAGGTTGATGCTCTCGATCAAAGCATTGATATCCAAATCAAAAGCATTGCCCACCATCCTTTTTGATGAAATTGATTCGGGCGTTTCCGGCGAGACGGCCGATAAAATGGGTAATATTCTGAAGGAGATCTCACAGGATATGCAGGTTATTAATATTACCCATTTGCCTCAAATCGCTGCCAAAGGAGATCTTCACTACCTTGTATACAAAGAAGATACAGAACATGAAACCATCACCCGACTGAAATTGTTGTCTCAGGAAGATCGTGTCGGGGAGGTTGCCAAAATGCTAAGCGGAGAAGTGATTACTGAGGCCGCAAGGTTAAATGCGGTTGAGTTGCTCAAGTAAAAAAGTGACTAGAGTGACTAGAGTGAACTAAAGTGACTAAAGTTAGGGATGGCTTGATTTGATCTATTTTAAATGTCAATCTTAAATTTGAAACCGAAATTCCCAAAGCACGTATCATTTAGCTGATGGTTAATTACCTAAATACGTGATACAACAAAATAAATCAAACATCAGATCTTCCACAACCCCAAGTACTTTAGTCACTTTAGTTCACTCTAGTCACTTTAGTCACTTCCCCCCGGAAGCATTTTATTTCAAAAACACACATTCATAATAAAAGAATTTATTTACATCTACAAGCATGTCTTACAATTTATTAAAAGGGAAAAGAGGAATTATATTCGGTGCACTGAACGAGCATTCAATTGCCTGGAAGGTGGCCGAACGTGCCTATGAGGAGGGTGCAACTTTTACATTAACCAATGTGCCGATTGCACTCCGAATGGGCGATACCCAGCTTCTGGCCGAGAAATGCAATACAGAAGTGATTCCAGCAGATGCAGTTAATCTGGAGGATTTGGAACATTTGATTATCAGATCCATGGAAGTGCTGGGTGGAAAACTGGACTTTATTCTCCATTCCATCGGCATGTCGCCCAATGTGCGCAAAGGAAGGCACTACAGTGACCTGGATTATGATTTCCTTGCCAAAACACTGGATGTTTCGGCGCTATCTTTCCACAAAGTTCTTCAGACAGCCCGTAAGCTGGACGCTTTGAACCAGTGGTCGTCTGTGCTGGCACTCTCTTATGTTGCTGCCCAGCGTACTTTTTACGGTTACAACGACATGGCCGATGCCAAATCATTGCTCGAATCAATTGCCCGCAGTTTCGGCTACATATATGGTCGTGAGCGGAATGTCCGGATCAATACAATTTCCCAATCCCCAACTCCAACCACAGCCGGTAACGGGATCAAGATGTTCGACAGTTTGCTCGACTTTTCCGAAAGGATGTCGCCGCTGGGTAATGCCACCGCTGACGAATGTGCCGATTACTGTATTGTGATGTTCTCAGACCTTACCAGGAAGGTCACCATGCAAAATCTCTTCCACGATGGTGGATTCTCTTCAATGGGTATGAGTTTACGAGCCATGGAGCAGTACAACAAGGGGAATTGTGATGAGGAAGTGGATCCGGATCACAAATACGATTAAGAAGGATAAAGGATAAAGGATAAAGTAAAAAGGATAAAGTAAAGACGCTGCAATCAGCATTTATTGAGATTGAATGATTTGTAAATTATCCCTATTGCTTTATAATCAATGAGATAAAGCCATATTCAGTTCAGATCCACTTTATCCTTTATCCTTTTTACTTTATCCTTTTTTCCTTATGAGTATCCTGGAATTTTTAGTGACTACAACCGCTCTTTTGGGTTCTACCTGTTTGGGCCTGGAGTGGCCTGAATTTCCCCTGCCTTGCTGTTGTACCGGTTTGATGGCGTTGTGGTCCATCAATGGGAAAAGAGGATTCTCCGCTATCGGAACTTTCTTGTTGATCAACTTCTCAATATCCCTCAAATACTCCTTCTCCGTTGCATCACAAAAAGAATAGGCCGTACCTTCGGCTCCGGCACGCCCGGTCCTTCCGATACGGTGAACATAGGTTTCGGGAATATTTGGAATTTCGTAATTGACCACATATTCCAGGTCATCGACATCTATGCCGCGTGCAGCGATATCTGTCGCAACCAGTATCCTGGTGGTCTGCTCCTTGAAATTTGATAGGGCCCGTTGTCGGGCACTCTGAGCTTTATTGCCATGGATGGCTTCCGCTGAGATGTTGTGCTTCAGAAGTGTCTTCACCACAAGGTTGGCGCCATGTTTCGTTCTCGTAAATACCAACGCTGTCTTTATCTGCTGATCTTTTAGTATCTCCAGCAACAGGGCGCTTTTATTTCCTTTGTCTACGAAAAAGACGGATTGCTGGATGATGTCAACAGTTGAAGAGTCTGGTGTAACCGAGATTTTTACCGGATTATGCAATATTGTATTGGCAAGTTTGACGATTTCCGGTGGCATTGTCGCCGAAAAGAACAACGATTGCCTACTTTTTGGAAGGGCGGTGAGCAATTTTTTTACATCATGGATAAACCCCATATCCAGCATCCGGTCGGCCTCATCCAGGACGAAAATTTCAACATCCCGCAAGGTGAGAAAACCCTGGTTCATCAAGTCCAACAGCCGGCCCGGCGTTGCAACAACGATATCTACGCCCTTGCGCAAGGCTGCAGTTTGTGGGTTTTGGTTGACACCCCCGAAAAGAACCGTGCAGGTCAATCCGGTATGTCGGCCATATGCCTTGAAACTCTCTTCAATCTGGATGGCCAACTCCCTGGTCGGCGTAACAACCAGACTCCGGATCTTTCTCTTGTTACCGAATGTCTTGGTTGAGCTTAGCAATTGTAATATTGGAATGGCAAATGCGGCGGTTTTTCCGGTTCCGGTCTGCGCGCATCCGAGCAGGTCTGTTCCCTGTAAAACGATTGGAATGGCCTCTGCCTGAATGGGTGTCGGAGTCGTGTAACCCTCCTCTTCAACAGCTTT
>CAYHQN010000121.1:0-12833 GCA_964358545.1 uncultured Tangfeifania sp.
TTGCCTGGTAATCATTTTTTTTGCACCCACTAATTAATACAACCAATATTAATGCGAGCGTCATAAATAGTACTTTAATTTTCATTTTTCTAATTTAAATGATGGAGTTTATGGTAGTAAAAGTAAGCCCGACTATTTATTTGAGTGTTACATAATTTGTGCGAATAGTTACATCATTCACACATTTATAGGTAATTGCATCTGCCAAAACTGTATTGTCACAGGATGAATTGAGGAATCATAGAGAAAAATTCTACTCACAAGTGGAATCCCCAGGTTTTCGGATAGAATGATCTCTTTCTTATTTTACTAAGCCATAAACATCCGGTAAAAAAGCGACCTTGTTGCCAACTACCATCACCGGATTATAAATGATAAAGACTGGTATTCTTTGAGGTAACTTGATCGTTTCTGATTCTGTATTTTTCTTTCCTCTTTTAAGTTCTTTGATATCAATCTTATCGGGAAGCAAGGTCTTGGCCAGTTCTAAAGGTTTCTCCAGGCGGATACACCCATGACTTAAAAATCGGTAATTCATTGCAAAAGCACCCTTCCAACTTGTCGAGTGCAGGAATATGCTGAATGGGTTTTGAAAATTGAATTTTACAATACCCAAAGAATTTCGGGATCCCGTAGCTTGACGAAAATAATAGGGGAAGTTGCTTTCATTGTACTTTCCCCATTTCAAATCACTATCATCTACTACTTTCCCTCTCGCATTAACAATTTCAAAATTATTCTGTTCCAGGTAGTTATCGTTCTTTTGTACTTTTGGTAAAAGTTCCTTTACCGCAATTGAATGTGGAACATTCCAGCGTGGAAAGGTTACAACATCCGTAACAAAGGATGCAATAGTTGGGGTAGGGGTCAATTTCTTTCCTACCACAGCCCGCATTTTTACTTTCAAAAAATCATTTTGATAATATCTTACTTCTGTTTCAGGAATATTTACGATTATGCGTTCGGGTGGATGATTAACAGTGAAATATCTCCTGTAATTCATAGCAACCGCTATCTTTTTATATTTCAGTGAATCCATTGTCCTGATGGAATCGTTCAGAAAATTCTTTAAAACTAAATATTCATGATCTTTACAATCGAGCCTTTCAACCATTTCAGGAACCGATTCAAGGGTTTTTGAATTACGCAACTGATTGATATAGACAGAGTCCCGAGTTATATTTACACCATCGTAATCGAATTTGATATTGCCTTCCTGAAGCACTTTAATGAATTTTAGTACAAGACCTGAAATTTGCCTGTCACGTTGCTCTTTGTATATACTATCCAATGAATTATTGCTGAGCAGAGCAACCCGAATCAGATTGGATTGAAGTTTATCCGATGAGATGCCCAAATGTTCGGCATTTTCAATCAATAGCAGCCATTCAGTGGCCTTTTTGATATTGTTTTCGGATGAAAACCAAAAAAGCTGTTGATGTGATTGAAGATAAAACTTTTGCACAATGTCTGCCTCCTTTACCGCAGTTTGTTGTGCGATGCTATTGGTAACAAGGAAACTAAAGATGATGCTGGTAAATAAACACCTTTTGATTAAACCAGCTATATCCCCGATACGGTAAATCATGTAGATTAGATTAAATATTAATTATTCGGCTTTTTTTCTTCTTCGGATTTGCGATCTTTTTGTTGTTCTTTTTGGGGCTTTGCAATGTTCTGCTGTTGTCTTCCATTATTGCCGGCAGGTGCAGCTTTTTGTTGCTGTTGTTGGGCAGGCTCAACTTTTTGTTGCTGCTGCTGGGCAGGCTGTGCCCTATAGTTGTTCTGCTGTAGCTGCCTTTCACTGTTACTTGCAGGAGTAGCCTTTTGCTCTTGTTGCTGTTGTGCAGGTTGGGTTCTGTTGTTCTGTTGTCTGTTGTTATTTTCTTGTTGCAACCTTTCGTTGTTACCTGCGGGAGCGGCTTGCTGTGGTTGTTGTGAAGGCTGAGACCTGTTGATGTTCTGTTGTCTCATATTATTCTGTTGTTGCCTTTCGTTGTTACCTGCAGGAACAGCCTGCTGCGGTTGTTGTGAAGGCTGAGACCTGTTGATGTTCTGTTGTCTCGTATTATTATTCTGTTGTTGCCTTTCATTGTTATTTACCGGAGGTACGTCGCGCGACTGCCTCTCCCTGATATCGTTGTTATTTCCTGGATTATTATTATTCCTAGGCTGAGTGGATACATTTCTTTCGGAAGGACGTTTTACATTTTCCAGATTTTCAATTCTTCTTGGAGCAGGGTTACGGTCAAACTCTCCGTTTTTCACTACTTGCGGCCTGTACATTCTTAACTGCCCATTGTTCATATCCTGCCCTGGCCGGCTATTTTCACGGATAGCTACCGGACTAATCCTTCTGCCCGTAACTCTTTGTACATCCTCTCTTGCTGGTCCGGTAACATAGGTTGTATGCCTGCTGTTATCGATATATGTTTGATTGATCACAGTGGAGTTTCTAAAAATCATGGCATGATCAGACCGATCGACAGAATAGTTGTAGATGTCGCGTCTTTCAAAATCCCTGTCTCTTACGAACGTCCAATGGTCGTTGTAACGATTATAGGGTCGGCCGAAACTGATTGACAGACTGATACCAGGTTCCATTGGAGACCATCCGTAATATCCATCTGCACTTCTCCAATTCACCCAAGAGGGACCCCATTCATTATCAGGTACCCAGAGCCATCCATAATAATTATCGTAAGCCCAGCGACCATAGTGGAAAGGGGCCCATCCCCAATCATAATCCGAGACCCATGTCCAGCCATAATCGGTAAATGCCCAAAAGCCATCAGTTGAATAAGGGGCAAAGTCGGGCCCGACATCCGGGATCCAGACATAGCCATAATCCCGATAGTCAACCCATTGCCCGTAAGGACTTAAGGCATCATAGAAGACCTGAAAGCTAACATTCTCCTGCTGGGCGGAAATCTGTTTTGGATTAATTAATGCAGCAATTACCAATGCGATAACTATTGCTAATTTCTTGATATTTAGTTTCATGATGATTAAATTATGTGTTTGGAACTTTAAAATATAAATTCCGATCTCTATCGGTCTAACCGGAGGATTTAATAATCGCATAAAGGTAGGAGTGAACCCTACGGAGATCGTTACACAATTTCCGAAAAGTGTTACATCATTCACATATTAAGCCAAGATTATCTACGGCTTTGATTCTTTTTGCTGCTCTTTCTTGTCATTCTGTGGTCTTGCGGTATTCTGCTGCTGTTGCCTTACATTGTTATTGGCCGGAGTTGCATTCCTTTGCTGTTGTACTGGTTGTTGTGCAGGCTGAACCCTGGTATTGTTTTGCGGTCTTGCAGTATTTGGCTGCTGTTGTCTTTCCTTATTATTGGCCGGAGCTGCAGTCTTTGGCTGTTGCGCCGGCTGTACCCTCGTATTACTGTTGTTCTGAGGGTTTATATTCCCAGGTTGAGTAGACATCTTTCGTTCAGCAGGTCGTTTCACATCCTTCAGGTTGGTTACTCTGGTTGGTTTATATTCCTTGCTATTGCTTTTATTCACCTGAGGCCTGTAAATCTGCAACTGGCCATTGTTCATCTGTTGTCCGGGTTTACTATTTTCCCGAATAGCAACAGGATTAATCTTTCTGCCGGTAACTTTTTGAACATCAGCTCTGGACGGCCCTGAAACATAGGTAGTATGCCGACTATTATCAATATAAGTTGTATTAATCACCGTTGAGTTTCGAACGATCCGGTCATGATCAGTTCGGTTGACATAATAGCGATTGATATCGGATCTTTCAAAATCCCTGTCTCTTACAAACAACCAGTGATCATTGTTGCTGTTGTATGGCCTGCCAAAACTAATACTGATACTAATCCCCGGCTCCATTGGAGACCAGCCATAATAGCCATCGGCCCTTCTCCAATTCACCCATGAAGGGCCCCATTCATTGTCTGGCACCCAGAACCAGCCATAATAATTATCATAATCCCATCGACCATAATGAAAAGGCGCCCATCCCCATTCGTAATTTGACACCCAGGTCCAACCATAGTTAGTCAATATCCAATGACCTTCTGTTGAATATGGAACAAAGTCCGGTCCGGCATACGGAATCCATACATAACCATATTTTGGATAATCTACCCATTGACCGTAAGGGCTTAATTGATCATAGAAAACCTGGAAACCAACATTAGCTTGTTGTGATGATGCTTGTTTTGGAAATATTACCGAAGATGTAACCAATGCAAGTAATATGACCAAACCCTTCATGTTTCGTTTCATGATGATTGAAAATTAATTGTTTCTTATCGTATTGGAATATAAATAGATATAATTCAGTACTTTTCAATTTTTATCCGCGTATATTCAGATTTGCTTAAAGATACTGGCATGCATGACCATAAATGTTACAAAACTTTTGAAAAGAGTTACATCATTCTCACTTTTTTAGTTCAATATTTGCTGCTTTACGTGATTCTAATTTTTCAATCATTTTTTTTTGTTGAAGATAGATCTTAGCATCGGCAGATGTTCCCAAAAGTATGGCCAGCCATCTGGTTTTCTCATTCTGTTCCAGGATGATTTTAATGGTTAGGGTGAAAGGAACTGCCAGGAACATTCCTACCGGTCCCAATATAAATCCCCAGAACAGCAGAGAAAGTAATACAACCAATGCCGACAGGCCCAATCCTCTTCCCATTATTTTGGGTTCAATAAAATTTCCAAGGACGTTGTGGATAATCATAAACGCACCAAGTGTCCATAGTGCGCCCCCTAATCCTAATTGTATCAATGCAAAGAGAAATGCCGGAATCGTGGCGATAATGGACCCAATATTCGGAATATAATTCATCAGGCCTGCAATCAATGCCCATAGGAGTGGATAGTCGACCCCAATGATCAATAAGGCGATATAGATAAGAATACCAATTGCTAAACATACCAGGGTTTTTATCCCAAGGTAATGACGAATATTTTTTAAAATGGTAGTAAAAAATGCAATGGATTTATCTGTTCCGCTCGTAATTGCTTTTGCTTTGATAGAAAAACTTCCGAATTCCATCAGAATAAATAAAATTACCAGAAAGATAAGGAAAGCATTACCCAGCATCTTGAACAGCCCCATCACCGCGCTTCCAGTAAATTCAAGGATTTTTACCGATTGAATGAGTTTGGATATTTGATCTTTTGGAATATTTAAACCTTTATCATTTAGAAACTGAATTACAGAGTTGCTGATCGTGGTAACGGTTGATTCATATTTTGAAACATTGCTTAAAAAGAAGGATAAAGTTCCTCCGATAAGAGAAGAAAATCCAAAAAAAAGTAAAATCAATCCCAATATTACTACGATCATTGCCATCCATCTGGGTATTCTCTTTTTCTCAAGCCAGGTAATTGGTTGAACACAAATGATGCTTATAAAAAGCGCAAGTAAAACAGGGGTAATAATCGATCTGGCAATATAGGCCCCTGCAAAAATGACAATTAAAGCAGCCACCTTTACAATCGGCGAACTCTTTATTGGTACAGCATTCTTGAGGTTCATTTTATTATTGTTTTAGAACGGATATCCAATGGCGACATTTAAAACCAGGTTTTCTCTTCTCCATGCAGAATTTCCAAAATTTATCTGATCTGCCACCCATCGGTGGTTTTCTTCCAGCCAGGGTTTCCTTAGCGGAAAGGCCAAATCGAACCGTAAAATAAAGAAGGAAACATCGACCCGTAATCCCACACCTGCTCCGACAGCAACTTCCTTCATGAATTTCGAAAACAAAAACGGGCTTCCCAGATTTGTAGGATTTGATTTTTGCAACCATACATTTCCTGCATCTACAAACAATGCACCTTTAAAAAAACGGTAAATGCCAAACCGATACTCAGCATTCATTTCCAGCTTGATGTCACCGCCCAATTGTAGTATTCCTAAGGTATCGGTTTTCTGATTATAGGTGCCTGGTCCGACGGAATTAATCTGAAATGCGCGAAGACTATTCGGTCCACCACTGAAAAACTGTTTGCTGTAAGGTAGAATTAACGAGTTCCCAAATGGTTTGGCTACTCCTGCAAAAACCCGCATAGCCAATTTGTTTTTATCTTTTAAATTATAGTAGAAACGGCCATCAACACTCAATTTGGAATATTGTGAAAAGATGGATCCGGCAACTTTAGAAGGATTTTCAGCTGATATCTTTTCTCCGCCAATAACTTTTGCCAGATAAAGAGCATTTCCGGCAAGCTCTGATATCAGATGAAAATAATATTGCATCTTTTTCCCTGTCATCATTTGCTCGTTGTAGGTGAACGAATAGTATCCTCCCGCAATAAATTGCTCTTCATAGCTTTTTTTCAGAAAAGGATTGGAAGTCATCAAATCTGTGAAAGCGGTTGATTTGTTCCTTATCGTGGTGTAACTTATGTCTATTGGATTCAACTCATGTTCTGTCTGGATATTTTGTTTCCACTTGAAGCCATAAACGAACTGGAAGGTACGCATGTCAAAATAGTTGACCCGTTTCAAATAATTATAAGAGAGCAACAAGCGTGTTTTTGGAACGTAAAGACTGTTTGTTCCCTTGATATTAAACGGGACAAGAAAGCGTGGGAAAGTCAACTCCAACTGAGGATTAAAGGAGTAGGAATACAAATTTTTTTCTTTCCCGCTCAACTGTGCCTCAAATGATCCGGCCAGATTAAGATTTAGTATTTCTGCCCCGTTAAAGGCGTTTCTATTCAGAATACTTAAATTCATCCGTGGCCCGGTATAATTATTCGATTTTGTAACGAGGTCAACTTCCGCCCTGAATGTGTGTTTTGGCATTGGCGTCATCAGAATATTTACATCCAGTAAACCCGGACCTGAAGCGTTGTTTTCAGAAAAGTTTATCTGTACTAATTTGAAATTACCCATCGACATCAAACGGTTCAATGTGATAATATGGTTTTGTCTTGAAAAGATCTCGTTTTTCCTTAAATAAATTGATTTTGAAAGTACTTTAGGCCTGATTGTCATCCTGGCTTCTTTCCCAAAAAACACAATATTCTGAACCATTACTGTATCTTTTGTAGTGTCTTTACGCCTCTCATCTAAAGAATAATTCTGGTTGATGTACACATTGTTAATGCGAAATGCAGTTGTAGCATTTTTCGGAATACTGTCTTTTAAGGTTAATTTGAATGCTACATCACGATTAACGTTTGAGGTATCGGCCTTAAAAAGCAAATAGTCGGGGCTGAAGTAAAAGTAACCGTTGTTTTTTAAGATAGCATCGATTCGTATCCGTTCATTTTTTAAGATTTCGAGATTGTAATCATCCCCTGGTTTAATCAGTGATTTATCTTTCCCGGTCAGGATCAGGCGACTTAAACTATCATCCGAAATAGCATAGACAAGTTCTTTAACAAGGTATGGCTTATGAACGTGACTGGTATAGATTACTTTGCCGGTGCGCTTTTTCTCAACAATTTTGGATTCAGTATAACTTTTAAATATTCCAATATTAAAAAGTCTGGAATCGATTATAGCACGTGTAACACCGGGTTTAACACTACTCATCAGCACCGGTGGTTCTCCCCTTTTTTTAAACCACTTTCCTAATTTGGTTTTGGGATCTTCTCCGGCTAAATTATACTTCCACAATTTAGGACGAATACCCAAATAAACTTTATTGGGTACCGGACGTACGGCCAGTTGTGCAGTGGTTTTGATAAATTTTTTATTTATTTTCTCTGCTGATTCCAATTTGATTTCCGCACCCGTATAAAGTTTTTCACCTTTCGGCAAATTCCTTGTACCGGTACATGCTGCCAGAAACAGGCAAACAACTATCAGGAAGAGACTATTTTGGATTGACCTTAACATTACTCTTTTGTATTTTCGATGAATCACTTCTGTTTTTTTGAGACTTGAATAATCTGTCCCAGCGATTGAAATCGCGTACAAATACAACACCAACTCCGGTTTCAACCAACTGACCTTCAATGGCTCCTTCGTATTGGTTATGCCTGAATCCTTTCATTCTGAATCGGCCGTCTTTGGTTAGTTTATATTCGACTGTTACATCACTGGTAATATCGCTTGCCGAGTTTTGTTTCGCCCTGTCGCCTTCAACATCAACTGCCCCTCCAAGCTGAACGGATAATCGTTCATTGAAAAGTTGCTTCTTTACGCCAATTTGGACTTGAGTCCTTCCTTTGGCTTGTCCCGACTGATAATCGTCATACGATTGAATATCAAAGTTTAACTCCATTCCGGGTAATATCTTTGAGCTCAATTGATTCAACTGTGCGGATAAAAACTTGCCTACCGTTGACCGGATTAAAGTTGAAGTTCCGGTCGATTCGGTTTGAAAAGGATTTTCCTGGACAAACCTGCCCAATACCAATAAAGCAAAAACCTGTTTGTTTAATGCTGATTCATCTTCATTTAACATGCTTAGTTTCTGGTTCACGGCACCACCCAAAATTCCTTTTTCCTCCGGTGGTAATTGTATTGAGAAACTAATTTCCGGATGTAAAATTTGTCCGCGCAGTTTCAGAATAATTAAAAAAGGATAGCGCTGTTTGTAACCGCCTTTATTAATATCACTTAAGCCTGATATCTGATCAGCCACCAGATCATAGGGTGAAGCCCTGACAGAATAGCGGGCATTGATTGATATTTCGGCATCCAGTGGATCACCGTTCCAAATAATTGTACTTCCTGCATCAATATCAAATTTCTTTTTGATCACCGATTCCAATGACACCAGGTAACTGCCTTCATTTAGATTATAGGCGCCGGTAAGGCTCATTTTACCGCTTCGGTCCATCGTAAAACTCAATGCAGCCTCACCTTTCACTACCAATGAGTCAGTGGAAGAAGGATCCATTAGTAACCGGAGCGTTGCTTCTTTATCTATTTCTACAATGGAAGAGAGATCAAAACCCGTCATACCGGATGTTTGTCCTCCCTTTTTTACACCTCTGTTCAGGATTGGATTGAATTTCAATGAATTATCAAATTCGACCACATTCTCACCTTTGTCGGTGGTCAGTTTGTCTTCAGGAACTGAAAAAGTGAAATTTGAACCTTTTTTCATTTTCACTTTTGCATCCACGACAGGCGATTTCATTGGTCCGTTTACATTAATCCTGCTGTCAATAACCATTCGTCCAAAAAATTCTTTGTTTTCCTTAACGGTTGTATTGAATAACAGAAAGTCTTTTGTATTGACCTGTAGGGCAAAAATAAAATCTGAAAGTTGTTTCATTTGAACGGAACCATCAATGGTGGCTATATGCTGACCGGCATCCAGCATGGTGAAAGAATTGAAATAAATCCCATCTTTTTTCAGTTGAATCGTTTCATGTTTCAATTCCAGACTGTTGTTCAGGAACGCGGGTTTGATAATGGCATTGCTGAAAACCAGTTCGCCTGTTATATCCGGAGCACCGGCCTTTCCTTCAACTGAAATATTCCCGGCAAGAGTTCCTGATGCTTCTTTCAATTGTCCCATCGAAAAAGCCTGAACGGTTTTTAAAGAAAGCGATTGAATGATTGTTTTTATGCTAATCGAATTATCGCCTCCGTTCGGAATAAAATAGCCATTCGCTGTCAAATTGTTATCTGTGCCCGATAAATTCACATCAATGTTAAATTTCCCATAGCTGGGATTCTCAGCTTTTACTGTTAGATTTCCGATGGAAACATCATGAACGATCAGGTTGCTGACCTTTGCATCTGCGACTAAGCCATACGAATTGTTAACCCGTTTAAGCAAAATATTTCCATCAACAGTTCCTTTTACCAAACTGGAATCTTTTTCTACGATTCTGGAAATGTCATCAATCCTGAAATTCTTGATTGCGATATTCAGATCATCATTGAATTGATCATGTACTGAAGCAATATTGATCTGATTACCTGCGTGATTAATGAATAGATGGTGAATTAAAAATCCCTGTTTCCCGAATTCAATGTAATTGTCCGTTGCAATGTCCCAGCGGTTATTCACCAGGTAAAATTCTTTTGGATCGAGCGTAAGCTTGTAGTTGGCTTTGTCCTTGCTAATTTGCGACTTGATCTGAAGCTTTTTATTCTTGCCATCTGTTGAAGAGAGGTTCGCTACTATTTTGTTGTCTGCCAGCTTTCCATCCAGCGAAAAATTGTCAATATTGAACTTTGAATCTGAAATAGCGCTACTTGAAATTTTATAATTCAGAGCTTTGGCATCCGAATTCACATCGATTGCTAAGTCTTTAATTTCAGTAGTTCCGTAAACAATGTTTTTCATCGTACCATTCAGTTTCAGTTCTTTTTTCTCACTGTCAAAACTACCCTGAATGATTCCCGGTTCGAATTCTTTTAGCTGAGGAAGAAGGACTTCCGAAAGAATGGGATGATTGTGAAGTTGTATTTCAAAATTAAAATTCGATGGTTCGCTTTTCTTTTTTAATTGATTGTCATCTGAGAATGGGAAATAATTATTAACGAAATTGTTAAGCTCAGTTGAAAGGTCGGCGGGCGAAAAAGTTCCTGTATATTTTATGCCAATGAGGGGGCTGCTAAAATTTAATACACTTTTTTTCGGTTCATTTACCGAGGCAAATAATAAGGAATCGAGAGCATATTTTTTCTCTCCCTTAGCAACAATCAGGTTTGTGATTCCTGCCGTCCCGTTCATTTGATTAAAGGTTCCGCCTTTTAAATCGGCTGCTGCGACAAAGGCTATCCGCGCATCTTTTTTGGTTAATTTGAGTTTTTGAAGGTCTGCTCCCTTTACATCCAACCGAAATTTATAGCGTTCCATATTTGGATTCAAATTCACCAGTCCGTCAAAATCGAATACAGCATTTTCATCATTCAGGTTTATTCTCCCTTCAAATTCCTTGCCTGTGACTGTGCCTTCCATTTTCAGGTTGTGATAAGTATATTTATTTAGATGAATCTGCGTTACGTCGGCCTTGATTTTAGCTTTGATCGTATTCATGTCCAATCCCTGACCGGTTGCCTCTGCGATCAAAGTTACCGGGCCATACAGGATTGTGTCTTTTAAAAAACGGCCAATATCAAGACTGCTCATGCTTACTTTGCTACTGAAATTTTCAGTCGGATCAATCAATGCTACAAGATTTGCGGCTCCAAAGCTGCTGGACATATTCGCGGTCGACTCAAAGGACTTCATCTTTCCTTTAAAAACAACCTGCATACTGATGTTTTCGGGAATATCTATGCTGTCGGGAATATAAGGACCAGCCATCATTACAATGTCTTTTTTGCCTGAAATGATGCTCAGATTGGGGAAATCATAAAATGCCGTTTTGACTTCAGGCAATCCTTTGATAGTGAAATCTGTTTCTATAAGTGTATTTACTCCTGTTCTTACCGACAGGTTTTTCGCATTCAGATTATTCATCTGCCCGCTAATTTTCCCTGAAATAATTGTAATATTCGAGGCATTTTTAAAAAATGGCTGGGCGATAAGATCTGGTTTAAAATAGAGTAGATCTGAGTTTTTGAAGCTTAGATTTCTAAGGTCTAAATTCAGGTTACTGAATTGTACGGAATCCAGCAAGGTTGCCAAAGAGGAATATTGCAAATCCAAATCCGCATCTAGGGTAGAGTAGGGGGTTTGGACCTTCAACTTCCGTGCAGAAACCGAATGCGGATCCATTCTGAAATCTGCCTCACAACCAGTGATTGCAAAGTTATTCTGATCAATCGCGCTGAATTTCTTTACCAAAACTTTTGTAAGATCTGTTGAATATGAAAAATCACTGGCATCAAGCGTTAAGTGATTATATTCAAGATTATTCACGTCAAATAAATTCTTTATTTCCGGACTATATCCTGATTTGTATGTAAGTGAATTGTCTTCCAGATCAATACTCTTCATTGTAATTTTCCAGTTGCTTCCGGATGTTGCCGCAATTGCAGTTGCAATTAATTCCGGTGCGAAGGTGTGGTATAGAATCTTACTCTTTAACAAGTAGATAGATTCGGTCATCAACAACTGTTTCTGCAAATCAATAGATGAATTTTCCAGCTTACTTTGGTCGATGATGGCATCAACCGACAGATAACCAACTGAATCGCTATAACTGATTGTGGAATTGCTGAGTTGAATGTTTTTGGCTGATATTTTTGGTGAAACGCTTCCCTGTTTATTATTCTGTTTGTTCTTGGTTGCACTTACCCGGACATTTGCTGTTAAGCCTTCAGCGAGCATGTCGACCACAGAATAGAGTGATTTTTGCGGATCGATTTCATCCACACCAAATTCCGAATTTTTCAAAACTGCGAATACATTTATTCCTGCATACGCATCATCGTAACGAAACCGGGTGTTTTTCAGGCTTACCTGATTGATGCTGAAGGTCCATTTGGATGGAGTTGGTGGGGCAACTTTTGCCTGTTTGGTGGTAACACCAAATGCTGTTAGCAGGAAATTGTAGTTGAGCAGCGAATCTGTTTTGGTGCTATGCAAATTCAGGTTAACGTCTTCAACAGAAATAGAACTAATAGCTATCTTGTTGTGGAACAAGTTATAAAGTGCAATATTTACTTTCGCTTTTCCAACGTAGAGTAAAGTATCTTTTTTGAGATCTTCCAGGTAAAGACCTTCAATCACTACTGATTTAGGGAATGAAATGCCAACCTTTTTAATCTCAATTTTTGTATGGGTTTTGTTGCTGACATAGGAGGTGACACCATGAACTATCTTGTTTTGAACGGCAGGGATTTGAATTAATACGGCAATTACTACAAATAAAAACACCAGGATGGTGGCCAACCACAGGATCGTTTTTACCAATTTCTTTAGTTCTACTTTACTAAAATGATTTTTACTTATAATATCTATCTATATCAG
>CAYHQN010000122.1:0-12748 GCA_964358545.1 uncultured Tangfeifania sp.
AAAAGAACTCTCTTTATTACTAAATTCGTCCGTTTACTTCAGGACACACTCTGCACCAGCGGTGCATATCCTGATGAGCAGGTCAAAGCATATTTTCTCTTGTAACCTTAAAACCTTATCTTTACTAAAAATATTCGATTATGTTAGAAATAAAAAAGACCTACGTAACTGACAGCAAAAAGCATCCATTTGCGGTACAGATAGACATTCAGACTTTTGGCAAAATTGAGCAGTTATTGGAAGACTATGCTCTGGGGCAGTTTATCGAAGAAAATGACCCGAACGAATTACTTTCTGTATCTGAAGCCAAAAATTTCTATAAGTTCTATCCTTAAAACATATTGCAGGAGTGGAGTCAGCATCGTGCGGATCATATTAGACCAGAGCCAAAGCGTCCAAAAAAAAAGAAATTATAGTGCCATAAGAAACAACTCCCCCTATCACCTTCCTCCCGCTCTCCGACTTGAAATTCATCTCCACAAATTTTTTGATACCTTCCGGGGAAACCTCCTCCTCAACAGCATTCACAAGGAAATCGGCCTCGACAAGAAGCTGAAAGTCGATGTCGTCAATGGCCGAAAAGGTGTGGTGCTTGCTGATGATAAAACAAACCCTGTCAACAACTTCCGGGCTAACCGGAATATTTTCGAGAATTGCCCTGGCTACCGGCGGACCCTCCTGCTCCTGCAACTGTCCATCGCAATAGCCATATTTAGCTTCCGACACATGTATGCCGATGTCATGCAAAATAGCGGTCAGCTCAAGCACGAACTGCTTCGCCGGATCCAAACCCTCCAGACGACCCAATAATTGGGCATAGGCAAACACCTTGAGTGAATGCTCTATTCTTTTCTGATCTCCCCTGTTTCGCCGGATCATCTCCTGCAAAGCGATCGCTACCTTCTTATCCATTTTTCCGTTCTTTTAACAGTTTCTGCAAGGCAAACATCTCATCCCGCAACCTGGCTGCTTCAATAAAATCAAGCTCTTTGGCGGCTTTCTCCATCTCCTTTTTCGTCTTCAGGATGGCCTGTTCTAGCGCTTCGGGCTTCAGGTAAGCCAAAACGGGATCCGCAGCATAATCGATCGTTTCGGGTGGCAGGTATGGCCGCGCCCCAGGCGCCTTGGCGGCCCTGTATTCCAATCAGATGATCGCCCTGGTGGGTTTGATGATGGCCGTCGGTGTGATGCCATTGGCCAGGTTGTACTCATGCTGCTTATTTCGTCTGTAATTCGAAGAGTCGATCGTTCTTTGCATCGAATCGGTGATCTTGTCCGCATACATCAGCACCCTGCCATTCAGGTTTCGTGCCGCACGGCCTGCTGTCTGGGTCAACGAACGCTCAGAACGAAGGAATCCCTCCTTGTCCGCATCCAATATGGCAACCAGCGAAACTTCAGGCAGATCAAGGCCTTCACGCAGCAAGTTGATGCCCACCAACACATCAAAACTCCCCTTTCGAAGCTCCTCCATGATCTCTACCCGCTCCATGGTATCCACATCCGAGTGGATGTAGCGGCATTTGATGTTGATGCGGTCAAAGTACTTCGAGAGCTCCTCAGCCATCCTTTTGGTCAGTGTGGTGACCAGAACCCGCTCATTCTTTTCTATCCTGATATGTATCTCATGAATCAGGTCATCTATTTGGTTGTGCGCCGGTCGCACCTCTATGATAGGATCGAGCAGTCCGGTCGGGCGAATGATCTGCTCCACAATGACCCCTTCACTTTTCTGAAGTTCATAATCGGCAGGGGTGGCACTGACAAAAATCAGTTGTGTTGCAACAGCCTCAAACTCATCGAATTTCAACGGCCGGTTGTCAATGGCTGCCGGTAACCGGAAGCCATAATCCACCAGGGTAGTTTTTCTCGATCTGTCGCCTCCGTACATGGCGCGGATTTGCGGCATGGTGACATGACTTTCATCGATGATCATCAAAAAATCGTCCGGGAAGAAATCGAGCAGGCAGAACGGACGGGAACCCGGCACGCGTCCATCAAAATACCTGGAGTAATTTTCAATACCAGGACAATAACCCAGCTCCCGGATCATCTCCAGATCATAGTTGACCCGGTCTTCAATCCGTTTCGCTTCGGCATGTTTGCCACTCTCCCTGAAAAAATCAATCTGCCTTACCAGATCATCCTGAATCTGCCGGATGGCCGATTTTGTCCGATCCTTGGTGGTCACAAAAATATTGGCCGGATAGACCGAATAGTGCTCATGCGTTTGCAGCAGGGCGCCGGTCTCGGGATTAAAGGTAGAGATCTCCTCCACCATGTCGCCAAAAAACTGGATCCTGACCGCATCATCCGCGTAAGCGGGAAAAATATCGACAGAATCTCCCTTCACCCTGAAATTACCCCGCTGAAAATCAACGTCTGTTCTTGAGTACATGGCATCAACCAGTTTCCGGAGCATCACATTTCTACCCAGCTGCTCCCCCACTTTGACGTGGGTCACGTTGGCATGAAAGTCATCCGGATTACCGATTCCATAAATACAGGAGACGGATGAGACCACCACGATGTCCCTTCTTCCTGATAACAGGGAGGAGGTGGCGGCCAGCCTCAGCTTTTCGATCTCCTTGTTAATGGCAAGGTCCTTCTCTATAAAAGTATCCGTCACCGGAAGATAGGCCTCGGGCTGGTAATAATCGTAATAGGAGACAAAATACTGGACCGCATTCTCCGGGAAGAACTGTTTCATTTCGCCATAAAGCTGGGCCGCAAGGGTCTTGTTGTGACTGAGAATCAGGGTGGGTTTCTGAACTTTCTCGATCACATTGGCCATGGTAAAAGTCTTCCCCGATCCCGTTACACCCAGGAGCGTCTGGTAAGGAACACCCGAAAGGATACCCTCCGTCAGCTGAGCGATCGCCTGCGGTTGATCACCGGTAGGAATGAAGTCGGCGGTTATTTTGAAGTTCATAGTTTTGTATAAAATGGGGTAACGTCGGTGGCCATCATCCCGGCCGTTTCGGCAGCCCTGATTCCGAGCGGACTGTCTTCAAAGACCTGACAATATTCGGGATCTACGCCAATCAGTTCGGCTGCTTTTAAAAAGGTATCCGGATGTGGTTTGTGATTCTCCACATCTTCGGCCGTAACGATATGATCAAAATTGTCAAGCACACCCGCAAGTTCCAGTGTCTTTTTTGCATAAAACCTGGTGCCTCCCGTTCCGCACGCCATTGGAAGTTTCCCGGTATATTCCCTGATTATTTTAATCACCGGCTTAATAGGCTCAGCCTTGTAAATATTCTGCAGAAAGTGGTACTCTTTTTTGTTGGCAAACTCCTGCGGATCAAAATCCAACCCAAATTTTTCCTTGAGCAGGACACTCGTCTGATAGGCAGGCATTCCGCTCATGCTGAAGAAAAGTTCGGGGGTAATTTCGAAACCGTATTCTGCAGCAGTTTCCTGATAGGCAATAAGATGGATGGACATGGTGTCTGAAATTGTACCATCTATATCGAATATTAAACCTTTGGCCTTGGGATCGACTGCTAACTCTTGAATTTTTGTCATCGGATAAACTCGTTTTGGGCAAAAATAACTAATTAAGAGCTTTGCCGCTGCATCCAATTCTATAAACTTCACGGCAAAGGGGAAATACCAATCCTACTTTCCGGATAATTTGCTAATTTGCATCATCAAAATCAACCACCCGTTTAATACGTTTCAGCCATGCAAAATCACGAACTTTATCTTCCCATGCTCATCCCTTTATGGGGGATTTTTATTGGTATAGCATTGGTAATCATTGGATTTGTTGACAAAAAGCCGGCCTTTACCTATTCCGGATGGAGCATGCTCATCGTGGTTGGATTGATCTCTCTTTTTTACAACTTGTTTCAGATTAACCCGGTTTCTTACCAGGAAAACAGTCAGATGAGAGAAACTGCCGTTATTCTGGTCAAAGCAGGTTATCTGAATTTGGCCGGCGCTGCACTTTCATTGTGTTCCATGCTGTATTACCGTTATAAAAACAGGAGGTACCTGCTGATGGCCATACTGACCATCCTCTTCTTTGCCATCCAGTTTTTTCAGTACTACAGCCTTATTCAGAAACCAAAGTAAAGATTCAACGTATTTCTAATATTGCAAATGACAACTTATGGCTAATGATATCAATGGTTTTTGGGAGATTTTGAAGATTGTACTTCCGGCCTTAATCGTCTTCATCACCGCCTATTTTCTATTCCGCGACATGCTCGAAAATGACAGGCGCCGACGGGAGTTCGAATTCAGGGTACTGCATGCCAAGGAGATGACCCCTGTGAAACTTCAGGCATACGAGCGCCTCACCCTTTTCCTTGAAAGAATTTCGCCCGAATCAATGATGATCAGGCATTCGCCTCAGGATTTAACAGCCGCGCAGTACCACCAGGTTCTTCTTACCACGATCCGGCAGGAGTTTGAGCACAATCTTTCCCAGCAAATCTATGTTTCTACCATCCTTTGGGAGACCATCCGGGGAGCAAAGGAGAAGTTGGTGACAATCATCAACCGTTCGGCTGAGGAGGTAGATCCCAAAGGGGCCGGTTATGAGCTGAGCAAAAAAATCTTCAGCAATTACCAGGATGAAGATCCTTCACCGGTGGCCCTTGCCTTGTCAGACCTGAAAAAAGAGGTCGGGAAATTTTTGTAACAATATGATATCGTTCACGCAAAGAACGCAAAGGAAGACGCGAAGGTCGCAAAGAAGATTGAGAGTGTCTATTTCTGTGTTCTCTGCGTCTTCCTTTGCGTTCTTTGCGTAAAATTTCACATCAACTAATTGTTATTAAACAATTTACATTTTAAGCATCCTTTAATCGTCAATTATATGGATCCCCAATATATAACCAAACCCATCAACCTGCACAAAGGCGACCCTGAACAAAAAAGAGCCGAAATCCTAAGCTATTTTAAAAAGACCTACAGTCTGGATGAACATCTTTTTGAAGTATTCGCCGATACCTCGGCCATGTACCGGACCGCTGATCCGCTGCGTCATCCGTTGATTTTCTATTTCGGCCACACGGCAGCATTCTACATCAACAAACTGGTAATTTCCAAAATTTTGGAAACGCGGATCAATCCGAAATTTGAATCGATGTTTGCCATCGGGGTGGACGAAATGTCGTGGGACGACCTCAACCAAAGCAACTACAAATGGCCAACCATTGAGGAGATTAAAAGCTATCGGAAACAAGTCTATGAAATAGTTGTCAATCAAATAGAAACACTTCCCATTCAACTGCCCATCCGTTGGGAAGACCCCATCTGGATCATCCTGATGGGCATCGAACACTCGCGCATTCACATCGAGACCTCCTCGGTCCTGATCCGTCAGCTTCCGTTGGAATTTCTCAAATCCATTACGGGATGGATAACATGTACTTCCATCGGCGATGCGCCCAAAAACAAGTTACTGCCGGTTAATGGTAAAACAATTAACCTTGGAAAAGATTTCAACGATCCATATTACGGCTGGGACAACGAATACGGAACCCACCAGGCTGAGGTGGATTCATTTGAAGCCTCCACGTTTCTATGTTCAAACGGAGAGTTTCTCGGATTTATAAAGGATGAGGGTTATCAAAAAGAATACCTGTGGACTGTAGAGGGGTGGAAATGGAAATCATTTACAAAAGCTGAACACCCTTTGTTTTGGAGAAAAAAGGGCGACAACTATCAATTAAGATTGGTTTTCGAAGAGATCGATATGCCCTGGAACTGGCCGGTAGAGGTCAATTACCTGGAGGCCAAAGCATTCTGCAACTGGAAAACTGAGAAGACCGGGTTGCCAATCCGGCTGATGACAGAGGAGGAGTGGTATATCCTGCATGACGGGGCCAATATCCCCGACCTTCCCGAATGGGAGACCGCTCCTGGCAACATCAATCTGGAACATTATCAGAGTCCGTGTCCGGTCGATCTTTTCAAATCCGGCGATTTTTACGACCTGATCGGCAATGTCTGGCAATGGACAGAGACGACTATTTCCAGTTATGAAGGATTCAAAATCCATCCCTCCTACGATGATTTTTCGGCCCCCACCTTCGACACACGCCACAACATGATCAAGGGCGGATCGTGGATTTCTACCGGAAATGAGGCCATCCGTGCTTCCAGGTATGCATTCAGACGTCATTTTTATCAACATGCCGGGTTTAGGTATGTCTCTTCTTACCAGGAAGTTGTCATTAAAGACGACAACTACGAAACTGATCCGGAAGTTATCCTTCATTGCGAATCGCACTATGGAACCTCCCCGCTGGGTATTCCCAACTTTCAGAAGGCCATCGCGGATTTCTGCACAAATCTTAAACTTTCCAATCAGCAGGGATGCGCGCTGGATCTGGGCTGCAAAACAGGCCGGACCACCTGGGAGCTGGCCCGCACCTTCAACAATGTAACAGGAGTTGACCTTTCGGCCAGAACCATAAAGGTTGCCACCCAGTTCCAGGAGCAGGGCAGGTTCAACTACATTTTCCCCGATGAGGGCGAAGTATATGATTACAATCAGGTAACCCTTGAAGATTTCGATTTGAAACCTCTGGTCAACAAGGTAAAATTCTTGCAGTCTGATTTTGCCAACCTTAAAAATATCTTCAGCGGTTACGACCTGGTTCTGCTTAACGACATCCTTGATAGGATTTATCAGCCCAAAGAGTTGATTTCAAATCTGTACAAAAGGATCAACGATAACGGTATTCTTGTGATAGCAACAGCCTACGACTGGGACGGGAAACAGACCAAACCTGAAAATTGGTTGGGTGGCTACCGTAGTTCGGCCGAACCTGTCAGGGGAATAGAAATCTTGGATGAGCTGCTGAAAGAGCATTTTGTCAAAACGGATCAATCAGCTATGCTACCGTCAGTTTTCAGAATTAACAAACGGAAATCATTGCTGAAAGAGGTTGAGGTGACTGTCTGGCAGAAGCGCTAAAACATTATTACACAGAGTTACACAGAGAAGCACAGAGTTACACGGAGAAAAACAGATAAAAAAATGTTTATGAGTATGAAATGTTCAATGAACGTAACCCTTCAAACTTTTCAAACAATTCAAACCCTTCAAACAATTAGAAATTGTCCTCTGTGTAACTCTGTGCTTCTCTGTGAAACTCTGTGTAACTTTTTATTTCATCCAACCCTGCAAAAGATCAATCGCCTTCTGCTTCATCGGCTCCGGCATGTTGGAGATCCTGCTCCTGTGGCTGCCGCCGGGCTGATAAATCTTCACCACTCCAGGATTCTTGCCTCCCGTAGCTGCTGAGGCCGACCAGGGATCGATGCCACCATAAATCAGCAGGACTTTGGTTGCTTTGCCCTTCAGATAACGATCGGTCTCCTTGCTCATCTCCGGGTCGTATGGAAAAATCTGATCTTTCTCCAGGAACAATTTTTCGATGTATCCGCTCATATCCCTGGTCTCAATCACTTTCCTGAAAGGCCTGGTATCATATGCATAATAACCAAGCTGCCGGTGTGCCTGAACGAAGAAGGGTGCTGTTGCCTTTCCGCTCTCAATATCAAAATAGCTGCACGAACTTATTTTCTGAAAAAAATCAAATATGTCCTTATCCGTAGATGTCAGGGAAGGTATCTCTTTGACCGAATGTCCCCACTGCCAGAAGGAGAAAGAAAACTCCAATACGGAATAATCGAATATCTCTCTTTCGGGGGCCTTGAAATGGAACTTCTTCTCTTTGCAGAGTTGCTCAAACATAGGCATCAGGCGATCTTTCCGCTTAAGCACCTCCATCTGAAAAGCCTTGACCATTTTTCGTTCACTTCTGGTTGCCACCTTTTTCTCAATGAAATGAGGATGCCGTGATTCCTCTACCGAAAAATTAAGCGGGGCGACATAAGGCACCGAAACCTCTACATCGTTCGGATAAAGCATGCGGTGGTAAAGGGCGGTCTCACCCCCTTTGCTAATGCCTGTATTCACCCACTTCTGACTGTAAATCTTTTTAAATAACCCCACCACATGGTGCTGGTCGGCTGCCGCATTTTCGACAGTCAGGTCGGCCCAATGGAGAGAATCAGGCACCGATTTACCAAAAAAACGGTGCTCAACAAAAATCTGATTGGCCTTTAGGATGGGACACAACTCGTCGAGGTACCTTTTCCCTAATGCGTATGCTCCGCCGTATCCTTCCGTTACAAAAACAACCGGGCTATCATAAGAGAGGTGTGAGACGAATACCCTTTGCGGGAAATATCCCTTTTCAGGATGTTGGTGGTCAACCAATTGTCTGACATTGACCATATAAGCTTCACTGAAAAACGGATTCTGCTCCATCTTTTCTACCGAGACAATATCGGGCAACGCCTTGATCCGATCCTGAAGCGACTGCGCGACAAGGGAAACAAATGAAATAAATAGAAATAACGATAATAGGGCTGAACGCCTCAACGCTGATTTGAATTTTGATTGAAACATATTATTGATGAATGGATTTAAACTGCCCTTACCACAGATTACACAAATTACACAAATTAAAAGAAGAGATTATGAGTTTGAAATGTTTAAACTCCATAAAACCTTCAAACATTTTAAACCAAAAAGTTAGTGGCCGCATTCGCGCCTTCTCCCATTCTCTCCTCTGCACCAGGCACCAGGCACCAGGCTCCATGCCCTATGCTCCATGCCCCACGCCCTTCACAGCGAAATAACTCCCTCAATCTCCCCTGCTTTTTTATAAATTTCCAGCACCTCATCCGGGTTTTTCATCTCTTGTTTGCATGAAATGGCAATAAACCGGATGTCTTTGGAGGTACGGTAAGTGATTTGATCTTCATGCAGAAACAGTTTTTTGACCAACTCCAGTTTCTCCTTGTCGTTGGGTACAATAAATTTAAAAAAATAGATCCCCGGCCACTGCTGCTGTGCCCAGAGGATAGTTCTTGCGTTCTCTAATTCTTTATTCATGCGTTTGATAATGTGAAAATGTGGAAATGTGGAAATGTGGAAATTACGCCACACTCATATTCTCTCGTTTCTCCGTTCTCCCCTCTGCTCCATGCCCTCTGCTCCATGCTCCATGCCCCATTTTCAAATTTTCACATTTTCCAATTTTCCAATTTAATTTGTTTACCAAATTAGTTGGACAAACCCTTTCAACCGTCGCCTAACGCCATCCCGTCCCTGGGCATCTACCACATAGAAATAGACTCCGGCAGGCAAGAGATTGCCGTTAACGCGGCCGTCCCAGGCGGCAATCTCCGACTCAGAAGGAATGTAATTGTTGGAGGAGAAATGATGTACTACCTTCCCCCAGCGGTTCACTACCGTGAGGTCAAGGGATTCGAGTGATCTGGTTTTGATGATCATTTTGTCGTTGACACCATCCCCGTTAGGGGTAAAGACCGGAGAAACTTTCACCAGCGAGGTGTCTACGATGATGTAACCGGGCAGATAGAAGGTGTCGCGGCAGGTCATGGCCTGCACGGTTTTGGATGCAACCAGTTTGACTTTGTATTTCCCCGACAGCTCATAGGTGTAAAGGGGATTGTTATCGTACAATACCGCCTGAAACGAGTCAATGACGGCAGTTCCGCCGCCCATCGACCCGAGAATACTTTTGTCCTTGAAAAGATACCACTCAAACTTGCCGGCATCGCTGTTTTCGCTCAGATTTTTGAAATCAATATCGGCCGGGGCCTGGGGAAATGAATATTGCGGATCGTTTTGTTGCGGTGTACTCCAGGAAAATTTGGCAACCGGAATTGGTGAAGTATAATTGACCTCCGCGCTCTTCATGCATCCCGCACGGTCGGTTACCTCCACCCGGTAAACTGTATTTCGGGAGGGTGGTTGCAAGATGGTGGGATTTTGAATCGAAGCGAGGTACTGAGTTCCAACATACCACCGGTAATGGTAATCCGAACTTATGCCAACTGCCTTTCCCGATGTGAGATCATAGTACTGATAGGTGGAACCGGTTGCTGAAGAGGCTAGTCTCAAACTGGAGCAGGTAGATTCAACGATAGCAGCCACCGGTTTGCTCCAACCATTCAAAACCCATGCCCGAAATTGAAAATCCCGGCCATTTTCAATAAAGGAAACCCTGTAACAGCCATTCGAAAGACGACTTATAATAGAGGTTGTCCCTGTTTCGTTCGAAAAATTCACGAATTTGAGGGCTACCGGATCAAATTTTTCCAAAAGAAAGGAGACTGTCGCTCCGGCCGATTTTGCAGTGAGAGAACCGATATCTGCGCCCTCCCGGGTACAAAAGAAATAGATCGGATCATTGACCGGAAAGGTTGGATAGGCAGTGTTTTCTTTGTAGTCGGCACTACCCGATGCAAGCGATTGTGCCTGCAGGTTTCCTGGTAAGATAGCTATCAAAACCAGTAACAAAAGCGACAAAAAGAAGATTGGGGCCCTGAACATATTGGATTAATCTGAATGGCAACAAGCTTACAAATTTAAACAACTATCCAACCTGACAAAGAGTTTATTCGCTAATAACTTTTCCAAAGTTTTGAACTATGGAAAAATTATTGGCGAAAAATCGAAACTTTGGAAAAGTTACCAGCTAAAACTCGCAACTTTGGAAAAGTTTTTAGCTCTCGAGGTGCAAATAATCGCAATCACCATCGCCCTCCTATACTTGAGGTGCAATTTACCCCAAACGCCACCGCCCATCCGAACATGATTTGCAAATAACCCCAAACGCTGTCGCCCACACGAGCAGGAGCTGTTTTTAGTTTCCCGTTCCCTGAAATATCCTCAGGGAGGTATAAATAAAGCTAATTTTCAGTTGTTTAATAAAAAAAATGTTGTATATTAGCTTTTAGAAAATCTTCTTTTGCTAAACCTAGTTGTTTCAAGGCAATCTTGATAATAAACTCCGGTACAGGATCTACATGCGTCTGAATGGTTATTGGTCTTAACAAATCCTTCCTTGACCAATGTTCATGACCGCCTGAAGTTCTGTTGCAAGAACATCCCTGGGCAATTAAAAAATCCCGGAATAATTTTAATGGAACGTTTCTAAGATGCTTTGCAGACATGATAGGCTAATATGCAAATTCAACATCTTCCCTTGAAACCTTGTAGCTTTTATTGTTGACAATGTCATTGTACAAAGGATTTGAAGAGACCAAATCCGAATCTTTTGGAGGATCGAACCTGGGCTTCACTTTTGAACCTTTAATTGCCCAGCCCAAATCTTTAAGTACTTTATCTAAAGTATTCTTGTTATTCGTATACCTGAAAAATTCCTGAAGAGCTTCCGAAAAAGATTGTTTTGCCTCCTCCGGACTATAACCATATCCGCTTAAATCCAGCGCCGGGGAATATACTATCGTCACATTTCCTTCTTCAAATTCCACCAATGCAAGGCCTACATGATACTTGCCATGTGTAAAACCTAAGTCGGCTGTCAATTGTAGCTTATCCATCATAACAATTATTGTACGCTCAAATTTAAATCAAAAATTAAAACCAATTCCAAATTGCCATTAAATTCAGCTTAATAAATTTCATTCATCCTACCAAAAGATCATTCAAGGGACTTATCTTTGCGACACCACCAATTCAAAAAACAGTTCCATTTTGGCTAATTATCTTGATAATCTGAACGAGGCCCAGCAACAGGCAGTCAAAAATTTCGAAGGTCCTTCCCTGATCATCGCCGGTGCAGGTTCGGGCAAAACGAGGGTTTTGACATACAGAATTGCCCATTTACTTCAAAATAAAGTGCCCCCATCCTCCATTCTTGCGCTGACTTTTACCAACAAGGCAGCCCGGGAGATGAAGGAAAGGATTGCCGGCGTCGTAGGCCCGCAGGTTGCCAGATATCTTTGGATGGGAACATTTCATTCCATCTTCTCCAGGATCCTTCGGGCGGAGGCCTCCCTGATCGATTACCCTTCGACTTTTACCATTTACGACACCCAGGATGCCAAGGGCCTGCTGAGGACCATTATCAAAAGTATGGCGCTGGAAGAGAATACCTACAAACCTTCCACCATCATGGGCCGTATCTCGGCTGCCAAGAACAATTTGGTCCTTCCTGCCGGATACCGGCAAAATGAGGTGGCCCGCGAAAACGACCAGGCCGCCCGCATACCACGTACCGGTGAAATCTATGAAGAGTATGTGCGGCGATGCAAAAATGCCGGGGCAATGGATTTTGATGACCTCCTGCTAATGACCAATGTGCTTTTCAAACGGTTTCCGGATACTTTGCTGAAATACCAGCATCTCTTCAAATACATATTGGTGGATGAGTACCAGGATACCAACTTTTCCCAATACCTGATCGTAAAAAAACTGGCTGAACTGCACCACAACCTAAGTGTCGTAGGCGATGACGCCCAAAGCATCTACTCCTTCCGGGGGGCCCGGATTGAAAATATCCTCAACTTCAAAAACGACTATCCCGATTTCAAGGTATACAAACTGGAACAAAATTACCGCTCCACCCAGACCATCGTCAACGCTGCCAACAGTATTATCTCCAAGAACAAGAACCAGCTTCAGAAGACTGTTTACAGTGAAAACGATGCCGGCGCCAAAATTAAGGTGCTCAATGCCCTGAACGACCAGGAGGAGGGCTTTCTGGTCGTCAATGAAATATTTCAGAAACGGATGTCGGAGCACGACAACTATTCCGACTTCGCAATTTTGTACCGCACCAATGCGCAATCAAGGGTGTTCGAAGAGGTACTTCGTAAACGGAACATTCCATACAAAATTTATGGGGGGCTTTCCTTTTACCAAAGAAAGGAGATC
>CAYHQN010000123.1:0-12656 GCA_964358545.1 uncultured Tangfeifania sp.
AAAGGAGTTAATGGATGGCTTTGAGGTGGCTATCCCTCAAAAACCTGCATCCTTGCTGATCAATTATAAACAGGTGATAAACTAATCATAGAATTCCAAAGCAATATGTATACTTAACATGAATAAGTTGTAGTTATCTGATCAAATTCATCTCCTTCAGCAAATAGCCGGCACCGGCATATTTATCGATGATAAACAGGGCATATCTGATATCCAGGGATATATTCCTGCATCGTTCAGGGTCAAAAAGCACATCACTCATGGTGCCTTCCCAACAACGATCAAAATTGACACCGATTAATTCTCCATTGGCATTGATCACCGGACTGCCTGAATTACCGCCGGTGGTGTGGTTGGAAGCGCAAAAAGCAATGGGAAGCTCACCGGTCGAATTTTTGTAGATTCCGTAATCTTTGGCCTGGTACAATTGTTTCAATTTTTCAGGAACAACATAATCAGCGATATTGGGATTCTGTTTGTCTATCATCCCTTTCAAAGTCGTATAATATTGATAATAAACGCCATCCATGGGTTCAAAACCCTCTATCTTTCCGTAAGTAACCCGGAGAGTTAGGTTCGCATCTGCCATCAGCCTCTGGTCCTGCTTCATCTCCAGAATTGCTGCCATGTAGGCTTTTTGAGTTTTCAGAATTTCCTGACTTAACCTCTGGTAGGTAGGATCGATATTCTTGCTGTAATAATCAGTTATTGTGGTGTAGAGCGAATACAACTCGTCTTTTTGAAGTTTTTTTATTTTTTTAGTATTGAAATCTGATAGCAATGATTTGATTTTAAGGCTATCAGAGAAGATGGATTTTTTGTACGCCGTTTGAATCCGGGTACTGTTTATAAAGTCAGCTTTGCGGGGGCTTAATTTCTCTGGCAGATACTTTGGATCTACTCTTTCGAAGTAGAGTTTCAACATAGCAGGCAGGATCAATTGATCCGTTGGACCGTCATAATCTTTGAAATAGGCGGGTAGAATCTCCGTTATCACCTTCTTTTGTTTGTTAAATTTTGCTGTATCATTGACCGACTGAGCCAACTGATTGAACCGGGCAATCAAACCGAAAACATCCGATCCTCTAAGAATTGTTTCATTGTACAGATCATAGGCAATTTGAATATCACTTAATTCCGCATAATTCTTCTTGAAATCGTCCAGAATGGTTCCATATTTTTTCACTCTTGGGGCGCTTTGACTAACCCATTTTGAAAATTCCAGCTCCTGCTGCTCCTTCTTCTCAATGGCATGAAGCCGGACCAATCCTTTTGTTTCACCCTGCCATTTTTTCCATGCATTAGATACACCTGCATATTTTGACGCATACTGGATCCTGACTTTTGGATCGGCGGCCATCTGTTTTTCCATGATGCCCAATTTGATTGTCCTGGCGTCAACTTTGTTGGGATTGCTCTTTTCAATTAGCAGGCGAACTGCCTGTGATGGTATATATTCCTGTGTCGTACCCGGAAAGCCGAAAACCATGGTGAAATCTCCCTCCCGGATTCCTTTCAGGTTAATTGGGAAGAACTTTTTAGGATGGTAGGGTTGATTATCAGGAGAGTAGGAGGCCGGTTTGTTGTCCTTCCCGGCATAGATCCTGAAAAGTGAAAAATCACCGGTATGCCGTGGCCAAACCCAATTGTCGGTATCCCCGCCAAATTTTCCAATTGAAACAGGAGGCGCTCCAACCAGCCTGACATCTTTATATACGTCATAAACATAAGCAAAGTATTGATTTCCATAGAACAAAGGTTTAACATCGACCAGATAATTTGTCTTTCCCGCAAAGGATTTTTTAATCGTATCTATGTTGTTAGCGATCAGCTTTTTAAGATCTTCGTCCTTCAAATCTTCTTTTGCCCCTTTCATCACTTCCAGGGTAACTTCTTCCATTTTCACCAAAAACTGAACGGAAAGTCCCGGATTTACCAGCTCTTCAGATCTGTTTTTTGCCCAGAATCCATCCGTCAGGTAATCGTGGGCGAGCGTACTGTGTTTTTGAATTTGACCGAAACCACAGTGGTGGTTAGTGATGAGCAAACCATCGTTCGAAATTACTTCTCCCGTGCAGCCTGAACCAAATAGAACAATTGCATCCTTCATACTTGCATGGTTGACATCATAAATATCCTCAGCCGTCAGTTTGAAGCCCATTTTTTGCATCTCCTCGATGTTAAATTTCTTCAGCAAAGTAGGAATCCACATTCCTTCGACGGCAAACATTGATTTTACAAACAGAACTAAAATCAGGAAGATAAAAGTTTTTTTCATGTATAAATGAATTATTTTGGGTTGTCAATTGGCATTGGTTTGATCTTAAATTTTTAACAGCTCTTCATACAGCCGTTGAATCGGGAGTCCCATCACATTGAAATAGGAGCCCTCAATCTTTTCGATGGCTACATACCCAATCCACTCCTGAACACCGTACGAACCGGCTTTGTCGTAGGGTTGGTAATGGGTCAGATAATAGTCAATCTCATCCGCAGATAGCGATTTGAAAAAAACATCCGTACGGTCAGAAAAGGTTACCTGTTTATCGGTAGTAGTAATACAAACTCCCGTGATAACCATATGCTTTCTTCCGGAAAGCAATTGTAACATTTCAAAAGCATGTTTGTAATCAAAAGGTTTTCCAAGTATCTTATTATCAATCAGAACAATCGTGTCAGATGTTATCAGCAAATCATTCTTTTTAAAATCAACTTTGAAGGGAATGGCTTTCTGAATGGAAAGAAATTCCGGAACTTCGAAAGCGGATATCTCTGCAGGAAAGTTTTCATCAATCTCCCTGACCTCGACCCGGAAGGGTAGGTTCAGTCCGGCAAAAAGTTCTTTTCGTCGGGGAGACTGAGATCCTAAGATGATGGAATAGTTTGAGAGTTTATTTGAAAGAGTACTGTTATTCAATTTGTTACTAATATTTTGTTGATTTATTATGGCGTTACTCTTCTACATCTTAAAGAAAATATTGTTTTTCAGCATCAATATTCCAATGTAGTCAATAATTTTCGAGAAGTCATTTTGTGTTACCATCCGATTGCTTCTGTCGGGAAAAATTCTCTTAACAGGAATCTTGTTGTTTAGGTTAAAGGTTAATGTATAGAATTCGGTCAATGGTACTCCATCCAGGGTTTGAACCGGCACATCAATCAGAAAGGGGGTTTTGTTTTTGCTTTCCCATCCCGGAACCAGCCATGGCGCCATGGTTTTATATACGCCTAACTCCCTTTCCATCATCACATGGTTGTTTGGAAGATGTTTTTTTCTGGTCCACCAGATGTCGCGTACTGCCTCCATGGCATTGTAACTCTCTTCTTTGGATGGGACTGCCTCAAGATCGGTCAATGTCTTACTAATTATCAGTGTAACTGCTTGATCAAAAGGTAATTCGCTTTTGATGGCTTCACCAGCCATTTTAATCCCAAGCAAGTTTGAGTAAGCGTCTTCTACCGAGAAACTGGAGAATTTCTCCGAAACCAATGGCACGGCGCATGCACCGAACCATGAGGTAATTTCATGCCAGATGGAAAGATCGTAAGCTATTCTGCCAGCAAGCGCAATGAGATCCTCTTCCTTCTCTGATGCAGGTACTTTGATAACAAGCGCTTTTTCCCCGCTCTCAAAGCCGAGATGAATCATTATTTCTCCTGTTTGCTGACTCTTCTTCTCCAGGTTGTAGAGGTAGGCAGTCCAGTCGATTAAATCGCGTAAATGTCCTAAATCCAGAAAACCACCTCTTCTGGTATAAATAATTCCGTTGTTTTCGTTATGATCTCCCAGATAGTGGTGAGGTCCCAGCAATTCAGGACTGGTTAGCTGGGTATAACGATAGCCATGGACAATGGAGACCTTCAGATCAGTGCCAAACGCGCAGCAGGCACGAATAATCCTTGGCGGATGGTTAAAATACTGCCTCTCCGTAAACGTTGGTGCTTTGGCCAGAAGGTTAGTCGTCAAACCAACAAGTATAACAATCCATATATTTCGTAATCCTGGCATAATTCAATTCCTATTACTTACGGGCAAAGATAAAAAGTTCTGCCATCATAAAGGTCGGACTCCTAGCAAATGTCAGCAATTATAAACTATGATTCTAGCAATGACGGTGCGGCGTTTTTTGAGTCCTTAGAATGCCGTAGATTGCTTCCCGCTCGTGCCTTCCCGATGAAAAATCGGGACAGGCAGCGGTCGCAATGACGGTAGTTGCTGTATCGTGAAGGGTGAAATGGCGACAGATTGCCTCACAAAATCAACAGCATACCGTCATTGCGAGGAGGAACTACGAAGCAATCAGCTGATAATCAAGCAAATAAAAAATTTTGTCATTGGTTGGAGGAACGACGAAGCAATCTGTAGATAATCAGATAAATATATAGCAATCCAATTGTTCAAATCTTCTTTATTTTGATCGTAGCGCCTCATATTTTTATTTTGTTTAAATTCATACCCACTACATTCAAATCACAAGAATTATTAATTTTCATCATAGTTATCTCCTATAATTCAACCATTCAGCGCAATCCATAATCTGTAATCTGTAATTTTTAATTTTTAATTATCCATTTTCAATTGTCCAAATCCATGAAAACACTACTAACACTAATTTTTGCAGCAACCATTTGTTCCTTGTTTGCTCAAACCGCTCTACCACCCAGACTGGACCGGGCCCACAGTTATTTTGGCCTTCATTTTGATTTTCACGCAGGTCCCGACTGTAAGGAGGTCGGAAAAAATGTGGATGCTTCCATGGTGAATAATCTGATTGACAGGGTTAAACCGGATTTTATTCAGGTCGATTGCAAAGGCCATCCGGGCTATTCGAGCTATCCCACCAAGGTCGGAAACCCGGTGCCGGGATTTTCCAAAGATCAATTGTTGATTTGGAGACAGGTGACGGCATCCAGAGGAGTTGCATTATACCTGCACTATTCGGGAGTATGGGATTCGCGTGCCATTGAACTTCATCCTCAATGGGCTGCAATTGCCGCGGATGGTACTCCTTCCAAAAATAACACTTCCGTTTTTGGCAATTATGCCGATTCCCTTTTGATTCCCCAATTGAAGGAATTATCCTCTGTTTATGGTGTGGATGGCGTCTGGGTAGACGGTGATTGTTGGGCACATCAATTGGATTATGCTCCTAAAACGCTGGAATTATTTACCAAAACAACGGGAATTGGTGAAATACCCCGTAAACTGGGTGATCCAGGCTGGAAAGAATTTCTTCAATTCAGCAGGGATGGGTTCAAAGCATACGTGACCAAATATACAAACGCATTACATAGTTATAATCCTAAATTTCAGGTAGCAAGCAATTGGGCTTTTTCCACACTAATGCCAGAGCAAGTCTCCATTCCAGTCGATTTCATTTCAGGCGACTTTTCAGCCCTTAACAGTGTAAACAGTGCCAGAAGCGAGGCACGGTTTATTCGCAATCAGGGAAAACCGTGGGATTTGATGGCATGGGGTTTCTCATGGATGGGAAATGAGGAGGGAACACAATGCGTGAAAAGCGCCGTTCAGATTGAGCGCGAGCTGGCTTCGGTCATTTCGCTCGGTGGGGGTGTGCAAATTTATCTGCAGCAAAAAAGGGATGGTTCCATTCACAACTGGATGATTCCACTTTTGGCAGATGCAGCCAAGTTTTGTCGCGAACGTCAACCCTGGTGTCAAAATGTGGTTGGTGTTCCGCAAATTGGGCTGATCTTGTCAACAAATGCCCTTTACGCCAAAACAAACAGACTCTTTGGAGGATTTGACAAGGAGCTAACCCCTCTCAAAGGGATCCTGCAAAACCTTCTTTCTTCCCAGTATGTGGTGGATATTGTCGCCGAACACCATTTGACTGATATCAATAAATATCCCCTCCTGATCTATCCGGAGTGGGAGGCCATTACTCCTGCATTCAAGAAGAAACTGCTAACCTATGTATCACAGGGAGGAAAATTGTTGCTGATTGGCCCAAATTCAGCCTCTCTCTTCAAAGATGAGTTACATGTAACCCTTCAGGCAACTCCAGTGGTCAAAAACAATGGATTGGCCTGCAACGGATGGATTGCAGAGTTGATGTCCCTTTCGCAGGGAGTGATTCCCGGTAAGGATGTAATCTCTTTCGGCAAATATTATCAGGCTGTAAACATGGATGGTCCTTCCGAAACCGCGGCCACCATCACCAAATACGGCAAAGGCGAAATCGCTGCTACCTATCTCGAATTGGGGAAAGCGAGCGCCATACGTTCCGCTCCGGTCTTGCGTGATTTTCTGGCATCCCTGGTGAAAGAAATCTTTCCTGAACCGATGGTAACTGTTACCGGATCACACAATGTGGATGTAACGCTTAACAGAAAAGCCGGGGCTCTGATCTTAAACCTTGTCAATGTCGCAGGTCCCCACGAAAATGAAAAGGTGCTGGCTTTCGATGAAATTCCTCAGGTAGGACCTCTGCAAATCACACTGCGACTGTCCGAAAAACCCAAAAAAGTGATGTTGCAACCCGCTAACATTCCATTGTCCTATTCCTACCGGGATGGTAAGGTACAATGTTCGGTTCCTTTACTAAAGATTCATGAAATGGTAGTTGTCGAGTAGACATTATTTTTTTTCTTCTTGCTTTAATTCCCAATTTTCTCTTTGGGTTCTAGTTCAAAGCTAAAAAGTTCTTCCATTTTAAAGGTCGGACACCTGCGAAATGTCGGTCAATTAGGTAAAGAAGACACCGTTGATCTTTCTTTCTATTGAGCTTGATGCCCTGACGGGCAAAAGATGAGTTTTAATTAATAGAATTGAGATTGAAGAATGTAGGTATTGAATTCTAATAGATAGAGGTTTAGTGACAAATGTTAAATTGGGTCAAGCAAGATCAAACAAACTGAATCTGGCCAATTTCATTAGCAAAACTATGTAACGATTTTTCAATTTTCCCCACTGTTTTAGGACTTGGTTTTCGTCTTCCAGTTACATAGTGGCTCAGTTGCCCCTGGTTGATACCTGTTAAACGTTCGAGTCCAGCCAGGGATAGAATGTTGGAATAGTATTGTAAAAAAGACGCCACATCAAATTTGTACTCAAATTCAATGTCTTTTAATGATTGATTACCAATTCCGTCAAAATAGGAAGATACCTCATTGACAGAATTTACAAAATCTTCTTTTGCCTCAGCAACAGTTTTTCCTTCGCCAACAATGGTACTATCCAAATCGGGTGTAAAGATTCCGAACGTACCATCATCCGCTCTTTCAATCAGCGCTGTTGTTTTCATGTTTTTTATAATTAAAATCCAATCTGTTTTTTAACTTAAAGTAAAGGCCCTTTCTAACTTCCGTCGACTCATGTCTTTCGATTACAAGGATATCCTTTCGGTCGGGGTGAGCATAAATATCATGCTCTTTCCCATTTCTTGCTAAATACCAACCCTTTTCGATTGCTTTTTTCTTTAGCTCTGACCATTTCATTCAACAAGTCTTAGACTAAAACAAAGATATTAATATTAATATCATTTTCCAAATAATCAATATTCATTTCGGAAATATAGTGAATGGGGATAATCAACCGGAAATTTAAGTTCAAGATGGACAAATAGCTATCAGGTTATTTTTCTTTGGGCGCCAGTTCGAAAGTAAATAATTCGGACACAGGCACAATTAGTGCCCTCTGGACAGGCAATCCTGAAAAGCTGGATGTAGTCGAGGATATCAAGTAGATGTTGCCAAAATGCACACCCACCACTTCCCCTTCTCCCACACCAAAGAGGCGTTCGATCTCGGAACAGCCCACAGGGATGGGGTGATGAAAGCCATGGTGGATTTTGAGTAAGGAGGAGATTACGCAGCAGGTTTTATCCAATCAATGATTGAAAAAGCCAGATTGAACCCTTCAGAAATGACCCTTGCATCTCTTATTCCATCATAATAACCATGCAGGTGCAGGATCATATAAGCAGAGTTGATATAATTTAGAAGCTTTTTGTCAATTATTGCAATAGCATCCTGGTAGTATTCAATGTCTTTTCTCCCTTTTTTCTTTTCAATACCTTTCAACAGCAAATACCCATCCAGCGCTTTTAAAACACCATTGTAGGCAATACCGCAAGCGGTTTTAACGTACTTCTCATCCACATAGAAACGATCTTGCTTGCCTGCCTTTTTTAGTGTTTCCCGGGCATTCTCCATGTAACGAATTGCTTCGTTGTAATAGGTGGTTCTGATTTGGTTTTGGTCTTTGAGGATCATCTTATGTCTTTTCACAAAGTTAAGGCATTCTGTTCAGATAAAGAAACTGAAATGTCAGCATTGTTCAAAATAAAGTTAAAATCGAATACAAATGATTGTATTATTACTTACCTTCGTTGATACAGAAATAAAAATACAGTTCCAAAAATTATCTAACATTATAATATTCAATAAAATATAGATTCAAAAAGATAAGAAAATATAAAATATAGCGTTTAGCCGAATTCTGTCTCTAAAATCGACCAAATTTTCATGTAACACAGGATAGTAAGCAAAACGCCACGTGAAAGCGTGGTCGTTTGTTTTACACTTGTGTTACGGGTTCTTGGTCGAACCTTAGAGACAGCGTAGGCAATTTGGCCACGCTGTTTTTTGAAACGACCTAATTGAACCAAACCTTTCCTGAACATGAGACCAAACCAAGACGATCATCTGATTGCATTACCTGATAAAAATGGGTTGATTTTTTTCGAAATAAGAAATATAATTCGCTGTAAGTCTGATAATTCTTATACTGAATTTTTTATTTTGGAAGAAAGTGATAAAAAGAATAATCCCATTAAAATAGTCGTTTCCAAAGGGCTCGAGCATTTCGAAGATTTCCTTGTTACCAAAGGCGTTTTTTACCGTATTCATAATCAGCATATTGTAAACATCAACCATATATATAAGTACATCAAAAGTGATGGTGGTTATCTGCTGATGAATGATAACTCCGGTGCGATGGTTCCAGTGGCCCGGGCTCGCAAAGAGGACTTTCTGAAACATCTCAAATCAAGGGGAATTGTCTTTTGATCTCCCAAAATCAAATTCAAAGCTCCCAAAATCAAATTGACCTTAGTTATATTGTTCACACTCACGTAGATTTAGGAGTCTGAAGTGATATTTTATTTCATAATTTTCGTCAAAAAAAGAAGCTGATCTTATCTAAATAACCTTTATGGAGCCTGGAAACCACTCTAAAAAACGGGGCGATACCGAAAAGCCTGACGAGTAGGGAAATTTTTAAATAATTCGCTTATGAAAAAAACATTGTTTATCACTATTATTCTTGTGGTGGCCATTATTTCATCGTGTTCAAAAGATCAAGCAAAAGATGCAGCAGATGATTATATTGGTAATTATACCAGTACTACAACTGGTTGGGGTGATTTTGTAATCTCAAAAGTAGATGCAAGCTCAATTTTATTAAAAGAGAGTGTGGTTAGTGGTTGGACCGCAACTGCCCAGGTTAATGGTAACACAATAGATATTCCAATACAACTTATGGGTAGTTATTATACTTGGGGTACTGGTACTAGAACTGGCAATACAATCTCGTTTGCAATTAGAGAAGGTAAGAGTAGCACCGGTGGTGTTGGTACTGGGGGTTACGGATTTACTCTGCTAAAAAAATAGTAAAGTCAAGATTTTTTTATATTGTCACATAACATATTATTATAATGATAGTTATATGGCCAGATATTCCCTTAAGAAACAATAGAAGATGTGGAGTCCAGAAACCACTTTAAAAACAAGGCGGAGCCGAAAAGCCATACGAGTAGGAAAATTTATATAGTAATTAATCAAATATCTAAAAATGAAAACATTAGGTAACATTCTATGGTACTTTCCTTTTTTTGGTTTTGTATCAGCAATTTTAGTTTACTTATTTGGGCTTTTACTGACAATCACGGTAATTGCTGCTCCAATTGGGTTGGGATTGATGGAACTGGGCAAATTTCTGTTTTGGCCCTTTGGAAACGCGATGGTGAGCAAGAGTGATTTGAATGAAGAGCAGAACAGTGCCTGGAAAGTATATTCTACGATAGTTATGATAATTTATTTTCCGTTTGGACTTTTCCTGTCAATCATTGCTGTAATTCAAGTGATTGGATTATTTATTACAATCATAGGAATCCCTGCTGCCCTCGTTGTGGCAAAATCCCTGGGGACTTACCTGAACCCGGTTAACAAAAAGTGTGTACCATCCGCAGTGAATGATGAACTTGAAAGGAGAAAAGGACAAGATGCAATTAACAAGCATCTTAACTAAGCAATAAATTTTAAACATGTGGAGTCCAGTAACCACTTAAAAACGGGGCGTTACCGAAAAGCCAAACGAGTAGGAAAATAATACATAATCACATGAAAAATAAATTTTTAACATTCATCAAACCTTATTTGACTGTTATCGACAATGGATTCTTTTTTCGAAAACCATTCAGTTGTTTATATATTTTGTTCGCTGCTCTTTCTCTAATACTACCTATCTACCTAATATATAATGCATTTAGCCTAAACTCTGCTTATAATAGTCGGGATAATTGCAGAGAAAAATTTGAAATTGTTTCACAACAATTTCAAGAAATAAAGCAAAAATACGAATCGGCAGTTCAGATTGTCAATCAATCCAGATCTGACGCTCAAACTGCCTATCAAAATTACAACCAGGCGAACAGTAATGCACAATATTATGGGAATTACTACCAGAATTACAGGCAAGAGTACGAAAACGCACAACAACAGTCAAAACAATGGCTCGCCACCTATAAAGAAAGCCAAACCAAATATAATGCAGCCCTCCAAGAATCTGAAAAGATAAAACCGGAATACGATAAAATCAATTCGGAATATAACCAAACCAGACAGGAGTATCAAGTGACCATTGATAAATACAATAGCCTTGCACCCAAAGGGGCTTTTCATACGGCAGGCATGAAAGTAAAAGCTATAATAGCGCTATTGCTCTTTTCTCTTCTTTCAATTTTTATTGGATTGGTCAACTTTCAAATTTTTTGGGATAGAAAATCAAAAATGAATTTGACCTCCAAAGACAATGACGAATTTTCTGCTATTCCTGCTGTTGCGCACTATATTCAAACTGTTGGCGAATCAATTGGAACTTATATTGGAATAATGGGAACATTTACGATCCTCATAGCGATTGTATTTAAAGTTTGCTTTGGCACTTATGGTCTGGGAAAATTATTTATAACGGATCTTGAGAATTTATCAAATAATTTAATTGTTGGAATTCCTTACTTACTACTTCCGATTATTGCTGGGTTTTTGACTATAGTACTTTTTAGGGTAATTGGCGAAGGAATTAAGGCAATTGTTGTAATCGCAAATAACACAAGAAAACAATAAACCATGCCTCTAGCAAAGTTTATGGGGAGAGTTACGAGAGGCACAGCAAACTGACACAAGAAAGACAATCAATTTATGTAGGACAATTTTTGATATTCATTATCGATTTACAATCTATCAAAATAAAAAGTGGAGACCAGCAACCACCATAAAAAACGGGGCGGAACCGAAAAGCCTTATGAGTAGGGAAAAACTAAACAAATTAATGAATGAAAACGCTTAAATTTATTATCGCAATTGCGATTGTTTCCTTCTTATCAACTAGTTGTGCAACCCATCTAGGGATGATGACAGGTAATGCTGCATTGTCATCCAACAATTTTAAAGTTGTGAGAATTGCCGCCGGTCATTCAAAGACAACAAAAATTTTTGGTTTAGGTGGGTTAGCAAAAGATGCTCTCGTTCTTGATGCTAAAAAGGATTTATTACAGAATAATCCGTTAAGAGATGGACAAGCTTTATCAAATGTGACTGTTGATTTTAAAACGAGTTTCATGTTCTTTGTAATTACTGAAAAAGTAACAGTAGCAGCTGATATTGTTGAGTTTAAATAATCTAAAAAATCCTGAAATGACTAAAAAATCACTTTTTTTTCTCTTTCTTCTTGCCTTTTTAGTAATAAATGTTCTTAAAGCCCAGGATAGTAAGGTTGTTATTTTAAATTTGAAGAACGGATATTCAGTCAAGGGTTCAATTGTGGAACAATCTGATCAGGTAGTAAAAATCAAAACACAAGGTGGGGAAATATTTCAGTACAAAAGAGATGAGATCAGTAGTACATCGGATGCCAACTCATCTTCATCCTCTAGTTTATCTCAGAAGGTGCATAAAGAATTTCCAAAAGTACTTAGTGCAAAGGACAAAATATTAAGTTTTAGTATTGGATTAGGCGCCAGGAACGGAGGTGGTACAGGAAATATTTCTGTGCCGCCACTTCCTATAGCTTTTGAATATATATTGAAGGATAATTTGTTTAATGGGTATGGTGCATTGGGATGTGGCGGATTCTTTGGGTTTACCTCATCAAAAATTTTCGAGACGAAATACTCGAGACTAATTGTGGGGGCAAGGGGATATGTGCATTATGCTTTTTTTGAGAAATTTGACACTTATGCAGGAGCATTATTAGGATACAGGAGTGATAATGCAAAATACACAGATCCTAATTATGGCTACAATCGTACCGAAAGTAAGCCAATCATAAATGCTTTTGCCGGCTGTCGATATTTCTTTACGGATAAGATTGCCGGAATGGCTGAATTAGGTGGGGGAGTATCTATACTTAG
>CAYHQN010000124.1:0-12498 GCA_964358545.1 uncultured Tangfeifania sp.
CTAAATTTACTTAAAATCTTAAGGACTTATGCATTACAAACATAGGGTCTCAGGGCAGTGCAGCTCAGGGAGTATCATCTACCTGTCATTCCCTCTCCCAGTCTTAGTCCAAGTCTTTCCATCATCTCCGTCGTCCTAGTCGTCCCAGTCTTCCTAGTCTTCCCCCTCTTTCTTTCCGTCTCTCCGTCTTTGCCTACCTTCCCGGTCTTTCCAGCAATTTAAAGAACTGATCCAACTGCGGAAGGATCACTATCCGGGTACGGCGATTGGCGGCTCTCCCCTCAACAGAATCGTTAGGCCCCAGCGGCTGGTATTCGCTTCTTCCGGCTGCAGTCATCATCGATGGGCTTAATCCATATTTGTTTTGCAATACCCTTACAACAGCCGTGGCCCTTTTGACGCTGAGGTCCCAGTTGTCTATCAGGTCCCCTCTGCTGAAAGGAACATTATCCGTATGGCCTTCCACCATAAACTCAATGTCTTTCTGGTTTTTCAGCACTGTTGCAACTTTCCCCAGAACCTCGCTGGCTCTTTGCGTAATGTTGTAGCTTCCGCTCTGGAAGAGCATCTTGTCGGAAATATCGATGTAGACAACCCCTTTGTCGACCTTGATGTTGATGTCCTTGTCGTCGAGGTTGCCGATGGCGCCTTTCAGGTTCATCACCAGGGCCATATTCAGGGAATCGCGCTGTGCCAGGGATGATTGCAGGCTATAAATCATGTGGTCTTTGACGCCCATGTTTTCCATCGATTTCTTGATACTCTCAGCTTGTGAACTGGAAATAACCGACAGATTTTCCAATTGTTTCAGGGCCTGGGTATTGTTCTCTTTAAAAAAAGTATTTTGGTCTTTCAAAATTGCCAATTGTGACTGAAGATCAAGATTTTTTGCCTCCAATTTTCTCTTTTCACCTTCGCAACCTGAAAGATCCTGCTGCGTTTTAGCCGTTGTAACTTTTTCCTGGGCTAACTGAGCTTGGGAACTCTTAAATTTTTTGGAACTAACACAGGAACCAAGTGTGGCTGCTGCGAATAAAATAACAATCAATTTTGTCTTCATAACTGTATAATTTTAAATGTTCTTTTACTAATAATTCGTTTTACACTCTTGTAAACGGGATTAAAATAGTTGTCACCACAATAGACACATAGTTCACAATAGGTACTTATTAATTCCTGTTCAATACAAAATTAGAACTTAGAAGATTACAAACATCGTTCATAATCAACAATTAACAAAATATAACTTTAATCCAGGGCGATTTAAGGTTGGAATGGGGATTTGATTACATTTTCTTAACTTACCAGGAAAACTTTCGGGAGTTTCTTTCGTTCTAAATATAACGAACAATAATTGCATGTCTGTAAATACCAAAATTTTATACATTCCTGAACCGGAAACCAAACGAATAGTAATCATCGGGGTCAAAAATAAGCTCTTCATTCTGCTGGACTGGACCTGGAAATACATTACTTACGACCAGGCGCTGAGGTTGCTGATTAAACACAAAGCCAAGTATTGAAAAATGCGGAAATGCGGAAATTTTGCCCATTTAAATAAATTTCATAGTTTTGTAACACGATTTTATAAAAAGATAACACAATGTCATTTGCTCGATTTGGAGTAGTTTAGATGAAGATATTCTCAAAGCCATTGACAGCTTTGTAATAGCTAATATTATACAATTTCAAATACATAAAACTGATTAAAAAAAATTACGACCCAAACGGGTCTTATTTATGATCGATGAGTAACACGAATATACAAATAAGTAACATCATGAAAAATTGCCTTTTACTTCTTCTATCATTTTTAACATTTACTGCCCAAGCGCACAATGCTGGAAATATTTGCGGAACAGTTTCTGACGCAAAAAGTGGTCTACTATTGATTGGTGTAAATATCCAAATCAAAAGTTCATTAATCGGGACCAACACTGATTTGAACGGAAAATTTGAATTCAAAAACATTCAAATTGGTACTTACGAAATAATTTTTTCTTCCCTGGGTTATCAAACTGTTGTTCGAAATGTCGGCGTTAAAGAAAACATTACAGAAACATTAACAATCAAACTTGAAGAATCATTAATCGGTCTGGACGAAGTAACCGTGCGGGGTGTACGACCAATATCCGCTGCATCGTCAAAAGAGATTAGGGCAATAGATATGCAATTAAAGCCTTTCCGAACTTCACAGGATATGTTACTTATGGTGCCGGGTTTATTTATTGCCCAACATCAGGGCGGAGGTAAAGCAGAACAGGTTTTTCTACGTGGATTTGATTGCGACCACGGCACAGATGTTTCGGTAAATGTTGACGGTATGCCAGTGAATATGCCAACTCATGCACACGGTCAGGGTTATGCTGATTTACATTTTCTGATTTCCGAAACAGTTGATGAAATAGAAGTAAACAAGGGACCATATTTGGCTAATATTGGCGATTTTTATACCGCTGGCGCTGTCAATTTTAAAACAAAAGATATTTTAGAAAACAATCTGATTAAGATTGAAACAGGACAATTTAATACACAAAAATATACTGCTATGTTTCAGCCAGACAATGGAGGGATTGAACAAAACGGATACATCGCCATGCAATACCATCATTCCGATGGCCCATTTATTAGTCCGGAAAAGTTTGAACGGATGAATATATTCGGGAAATATTTTTTTCAACTTACACCTAATAGTAAACTGACCTTTTCGGCGGGTGGCTTTACTACAGGGTGGAACGCTTCGGGACAAATACCTGACCGGGCAGTTAAACAAGGTATTATTAACAGATTTGGCGGTATTGATAATCTCGAAGGCGGTATAACCAACCGAAAGAATGTAAATGTTAACTACAAGTTTCTTTCTTCAGGCGGGAGTGTGTTTGAAATAAATTCATACTTTACCCAATACAATTTCAAACTATACTCAAATTTCACGTATTTTCTTCACGATACGGTCAATGGCGATATGATTGAACAGAACGAACATAGAACAATGCAAGGTATTAACGCCAATTACAAATTTGCAACTTCTTGGTTTGGTCTTAGACAATTAAATAAAATTGGAGGCGGTTACAGGGGTGACCTGATAGATATTCAATTATGGCATAGTCCAAACCGTATTAGGATGAATGATTTTACCAATGATGCCATTGATGAACAAAATTTGAATTGCTGGTATCAACAAGAATTTGTTTTTAGTCCTAAAATTAGAATGGTTTGGGGTTTGCGCCACGATTATTTTACATTCTCAAAAGATGATAAAGCGGGTTCGTCATTGGACACAATTAACAACGGATTGCCCCATGCAACTGGCATTTCTTTTCAATCTGTATTCAGTCCTAAAGTAAACTTCATCATTTCACCAATTAAGAATCTTGATGTATTCCTTAATTTCGGACAAGGATTTCATTCAAATGATGCACGGGATGCGGTTATCGGTTCCAGGGTTTCAGAACTTTCCAGTGCATGGAAAGGTGAAGGATTAAACAATAACCAGATAGATACTCGATTGAGTAAATACAACTTTGACCCTGCCATGCGCAATACTGGCACGTTGCCAAAGGCAACAGCAGGTGAGATTGGGATAAAAAGCAGATTGTTCAATAAACTTCACCTATCCCTTTCAGCATGGTATCTGTATCTTGATAAAGAATTTGTTTATAGTGGCGATGGTGGAGTTGCTGAACTTAGCGACCCAACCCAACGATTGGGGATTGATGCAGAAGCTCGTTTATCAATTCTTTCATGGCTTTGGGCTGATGTTGATATTTCAGCCGCAAAGGCAACAATAATAAACCTTCCAAGCGGTCAAAATTATGTTCCACTTGCACCAACCTTAACAGCATCAGGCGGATTAAGCGTAATACGTGAACAGGGTTTTAATGGCTCAATCAGATTTAGACACCTAAGCGATAGACCAGCAAACGAGGATAATTCAGTAGTTGCATTAGGTCATACTTTGTTTAATGCAAGTTTGGCATACAATTTCAAGCAGTTCACATTCGCTGTAAATGGAGAGAATCTTCTAAATAGTGAATGGAATGAGGCGCAATTTGCAACCGAAACAAGACTTAAAGGAGAAACAACAGGTGTCACAGAATTATGTTATACGCCAGGAAATCCAAAAAACTTTCAGTTTAGCGTGAGCTACAAATTTTGATCTGCTATAATATGAAAATTTAAATCTTCTCAGACCACTTTTTCTCTCCAGGCCCCTTTCTTCAGGTACCAGTATGAGAGGGCGCCAACCAAAAAAAAATAGACATATTCAGCCATCCACACCCATTCAATATTTAATTTAAGATGAACCGCAATCAGCCAGGTGAATCCTAAATAAGCAGACAGTGTAACAGCTTCAATAGCAAGTGAAATTCGGGTATTGGCGGTTCCGAGCACCCCGTTGAAAAGAATGCTCATCACGGAGAAGATGGTGAGCGCTCCCATGATGATGTAAAAGGAGGGAATTGTTGCTTCTATCAAGGCCAAATTATTGGTGTAGATGGAGATGATAAATTTAGGGAACATCAAGGCAATCAATACGATACCGGAAACAGCCAGAAAACTTACTTTCAGGATTTTGAAAATGATTGGCATGACGCCTTCGGGTTTTCCCTCACCCATGGCAGCACTTACCAGGGAGCTTGTCACCGAGCACAAAGCCCATCCTGGAATCATGAAAAAGATATAAATAGAAGCTGTTGTCAAAAAACAGGTCCTATGGCTGCATAGCTTTTCTCACCATAACGACGTGCCACCAGAATCTGTACCCCGGTGGTGAACCCGAATCCCACCATGAAGAGGATCAGGTAAAATACCCCGCCAATGGCTGAGGCGCCAAGCTCAACCTCCCCTACCCTTCCCAGAAAGGCAGTATCTGTGACGCCGACAATGTTCTGCGCCAGCAAGCTAATCATGATGGGCCCGGAGATCTGCCAGATCTCCTTGTTGGAGGGTTTCGACATGAAAAGGTTGGACTGTTAGATTATGGCTTATCCCTTCCTTCGTTGGAATGGCAGGGCATGCAGGAGGTTTTGATCACTGTCATAACCTCAGCCGGGATGGTAGAGACCGAGTCTTTCTTCGTAGGCTCCTGACTAAATGCTGATCCCGCAAAAAATAAAACAGCAGCCATTATGCCTAACCTTCCATTCACCTTGAATATTTTAAATTTTGTCGCTATCATGTTGTTTTTAATTCAATTCAACTACAATTTGGATCAAGATGTTTCACAAATGAATAAAATAAATTCGGCCCTTCGGCTACGCTCAAGAACTGGCTTCATTTTCACATTTCCACATTTTCCAATTTCCACATTATTTCTTCATCATCTCCTTCACAAGCAACTCATCCAAAACAACGTTATCGTCGTCAAAATGGTGGTTGCCTGGTACAATTTGCACTTTTGCTCCGGTTTGCTGAAATGATTGCAGCACTTCCACCCGCTCATCACTTCCAAAGAAAATACTTGTTATTTTTGCATCGATGGCCCTCATCTCCCTGATCACATCAAATTCACCTTTTGAAGGGCTAATATTGAGCATATCAGATAAATGCACCTCGAAATCGCAGCGCATATCCGGATTGATCATGATTGATGAACTGAGTCTGCCGGAAATCCCTGCCGGAAACCGGTTCACTATAAATGGAACGAGGGATGCGCCGAATGAGAAACCGGTCAGGATAAATTTGTCGCGTTTCCACCTGGTTCCATAGGCTTCGATAATGGTTACCAGATCTGTAGCTGTCTCCTCAGGTGTCTTTCGGCCCCAAAAATATTTTCTGGCATTCAATACTACTACCGGAAATCCATTTTTTGAAAAATAGTAACACAAAGAGTCACTGAAAGAGCTCAGTCCACCGTCACCGGAAATGTAAACGACCATTGGGAGGGTCGATCCTATTGAGCTTTCAATCACTTTTAAAGGCATTTCCTCAATGGATTTTTTCAGAAAAATATCATCGGATCCGAAAGATGCAATGTTGGAAATGAACAAAAGAATTAGAACCAGAAAACAATATCTCATGTTTTTATCACTTTGGACAAAGCGGTAGGAATCTGCGTCAAATCATAATCATGCTCGTAGATCAGGTATTTGTTGTACCAGATGGTCGCAAATTTCTCCTTGTATTCCCGCATCCCCTTGTATTGAGAAAAACTTTTCATCTTTTCGTAGGCAAACTTCATGGATTTCTCCGAAAATTTGGTTGGATCCTTGAGCCCGGACATTGGGGCAAAACCAAGGTTTACCGTTTCAAATCCTTCAGATTTAAGAAAATTGAACATTTCGACCAGAATAAAATCCATCACACCATTGGGCGCGTCACTCGTTTTACGCAGCAAATCATAAGTAGATTCGTTTTTAGCGAAATCAGGAATAATATTCAGGAAAGCAACTACTTTTTCTTCCGAATTTTCAACGGTCAAGATGGTCTGCTGTTTCAGCTCCTCCCAGTCGAACATCCCCTGGGAAAAGATGATCTCCTTACGTCCGGTATCCGCCAACCATTCATCGGAGACAGATTTGATCTTTTGCAACTGTCCGTCTTTGATCGGAGGGAAGTGAAAAAGTATCTTGTAACCCCTCTCTTTCACTTTGGATATGGCATTGCGGATGGATTTGCGCGACCCTCCTTCCAGGGAGAATTTGCTGAGATCGACAACACCCTCCTGTCCAAGAAACATCGACTTCTTTTTCAGGCTCTTGTAAATATGCAACGACTCATGAGGGACCCTGTAATAAAAGCTTTTCAATCCGTTTTCGTAGCAAAAGCGATCGAACAAACGGATGCACTTTCTCATGTCTTCAGCATTCCCGGCTACGGGATTCTCAAGCACTACGGCAAAATTTCCGGCAATCCGGTAGGAGATAAAAGCTTCCACTCCCTCCGGCTCAAAAACCATCTTATCCTGGTAAGTCTTAAAATAATCAAGACTGGAATTACCATACTCTTTCAACAGAAGGTTGGGTCGCTCCAGTTCCTCTTTTGTACACGTATTCTTCATAAAGTAAGGACGAATAAGGGTATAAAAGAGGAAAGCCAGGGATAGAAAACCACTGACGTTGATGGATAGAATAAATTTAGAAGCAAATTTATCTAATGGAATCAAATCGCTGCTGCCAATGAGAAAATAGTTTTGAAGCGCATATTCGATGGATTCTTCCAGGTTGAAGTCGATGTTGAAATGTTTCTTGTCCAGAAAGTAAAACCCTATCACACTGTATACCATGACTGCCGCTATGCTTAAAACCGCTGTCTGGATACCCACAGTCCTTAGTTTTGGATTGTTCTTGATGTAGTAATCTTTTCGGGTGTAGATGAGTACCCCAAGCACAAACAAGGCCAACAAAGCCTCTTCATAATCCACCGCCTTCGTGAGGTTTCCAAAGAAAGAGACAACAGTAAGGACAATAGCAACCCACCACGCTGATCTTAAGCCCTTTAGCATAAACGAGGCGGTAACCAGCAAGATCAATCCAAGGACAAGCACAAAATAGTTTGACACCACCATCGCATCGACGGGAATAAAATGTTTAAGCCATCTTACCCGCTCGTGGATGGCCGGAGTCAATACCGATATGATATTGACGATACCAAGGGCAAAAAGCAGCAACGCCGGAACAATGCGCATAATCAACTTGTTGATCTTCAGAAGGAAGGTGACAGCGCCGGCAACCAAAGGCGTCCAGAATTCGAAGAAGCGGTATAAAAAGGTGATGGCAATGGCTTGGATGTCTGTGAATCCATACCGGACCAAAATATATGCCATCGATACTTCGATGGGGCCAAGACCCCGGAGAAATGGCGATACAATCAGGAAAATGACTGAGATGATGTACCCAAGCAAAGCAACAAAGAGGGAAGGTTGAACATGTAGCGCCATCATCGCCACATAAAGATGGGCAATCCCGACAAATTCAATAACTACTGAGATTGCAAGCGTTTTTAAAAGCTGCAACCTGTTCAGTTTCATATCCTCCAGTTCCACAACCAACTCCTCGAGTGATGGGAAAAAGCGGATCAATCCGCGGTAGAGAGGCCCCTTTTTTAAAAATGAGTGAAACCCCAGATAGACAAATCCCAGCAAAAGAACGACTGATAAAAGTCCGATCCATTCCCCCTGTCCGATCGCACCATCGGCTACGGAATATGCAAAGGCAGGTACAGCAACCAAAACGACAGAGAGTATCCCAACGAATCCATATACCGTAGAGGCAAAATGAATGTTCAATTTGGAAATCCCCCGCCTTTCGATGTCGCTGGTGAAAAATGCCAGGGAAGAGACCCCCCCAGCAGGGAGAAATACACTGATAAAATTGCGCTTCAGGAATAGTTTGATTCCAATCAACAATGGCAATTTGTGACGAAAAGTAGCGAAAGAGGCTACGTACATGTAACCCTGAATCACGATGTAGCAGACCGTCAACCCCAAACCCAGCAAGACCAGCTCCCATCCGGCCGAACGCAGAAGCTGATTGATCGCTACCAACTCAGTCTTTTGGTGATTGAAAAACCAAATTCCAATGCTAATAGATAAAATCGTAAATATGGATTGTAAAATCAATTTCCCATTCTCTCCGATAAAGGAGAAAGAGAGGCTACGGTCTCCGAAAAATTTTGAGATTTTATTGAAAATTGACAGTGTAAATCTTCTTAATTTGTTCATATTTAGTGTTTTTCTAAGATATCGATCATGAGTGATTTACGATCTTAAATTTTCAGGTCGATTAGAACACGTCATTCACAAAGGCTGAAACGACAATTATTTTATGTATTCCATTCGTTAAGAAACTCAGCCAAAAATTGTTCCATAAATGCGTGCCTTCTTTCGGCAAGGGACTTCCCGGTAGGAGTATTCATCCGATCTTTTAACAATAACAATTTTTCGTAGAAATGGTTGATGGTTGGGGCATCACTTTTTTTGTACTCCTCTTTGGTCATGTTCCTGTTGGGTTGAATATCGGGATGATTAACTTATCAGGAGTCCTTGTTCATGACTCCTAGTTTATCCAGAAGCCAGAATATCAGTGACAATACGACGCCAATGATGGCAGCGAAGGCCATCCCTTTTAGTTGCACCGAACCTATGTTGATGGCTGCCCCACTCACTCCAACCACAAATGTGATCGCACCCAGGACCATGTTTCTGTTCTTGCTAAAATCGACTTTTTGTTCCACAAACATCCTGAAACCCTGGACAGCAATTACTCCATAAAGCAATATGGTGATTCCACCCATGACAGGGGTCGGAATGGTGGAAATGGCTGCTGAAACCTTACCAATTGACGAAAAGGCAATGGCCAGCAGGGCTGCACCGCGAATAACCCACACGGAATAGACTCTTGTGACTGCCATCACACCGATGTTCTCGCCGTAAGTAGTATTTGGAGGTGAACCGGTAAAACCCGACAGCATGTTACTGATACCGTCACCAAGGAGCGAACGGTGCAGACCAGGCTTCTTCATCAGATCCTCACCGGTAATTTTACCGGTCACAATCAGGTGGCTGATGTGTTCGGCGAGTACGACAATACATGCCGGAGCGATGATGATGATGGCGCTCAGGTTGAAAACGGGAGCGTGAAATTTCGGCAGAGCGATCCAGTCAGCGTTGTTGATGGCAGTTGTATCCACCATCCCCATAAAAAAGGCCAGAAGATAACCTGCTACCACGGCAAAAAGAATCGGTATGACCTGTAAAAACCCCTTAAAAAGTACGGTGCCGGCTATCCCGACAAGCAGGGTAAACATGGAAACCATCAGCACATTTGGCGCCGGTGTATAGGCCTGAACCACTTGTCCTACGGCGGTTGGCCAGGGTGCAAGGCCTGCCTGTTGTGCCGCTACCGGAGCCAATTCGAGTCCGATGATGGCTACCACTGCACCCATTACTGCGGGAGGCATGACTACATCGATCCATTTGATGCCCCACTGCTTCACCACATAGGAGATGGCAATAAAAAAGAACCCAAAAAAGATAAAGCCACTCTGCGCATTGCTGAAGCCCCCATAAGTACTGATAATCAGCAATGTTGGGGCAATGAACGCAAAACTGGATCCAAGGTAGGCTGGTATGCCTCCTTTGGTAACCCAGGAGTAAATCAGTGTGCCAACTCCATTCATCAGTAAAGCGATGGCAGGGTCAATCCCCAATAGAATGGGGACGAGGATGGTAGCCCCAAACATGGCAGTCAAATGCTGAAGGCTAAGCGGAAGGCTCTCCAGCAAAGGAAGCTTCTCATGAATTCCGATTATACGTCTGGCCATTGGAAAGTAAGATTAAGAGATGATTGGTCGCTTGAAATTATGAAAAAAAATGGAATTGACCGAAATAAATGGAAATATGTTACCCTTCGACTTCGCTCAGGGACCGGTCTCATCTTCTCACATTGCTCCGCTCATTTCCACATTTTCACATTTCCACATTCCCCAATTTCCTATTCTTCCATGGTACTCAAATCCCCGTCAGGAAGTCCCAAGGCTCTCGATTTCAGCAGTCGTCTCATGATTTTTCCGCTTCTGGTTTTGGGTAGAACATCGGCAAATTGAATGGCTTCGGGACGTGCAATTTTTCCGAGATGTTCCTCCATGTGCACCATAAGTTCATGTTCCAGCTCCTTGCTGGGTTTGTAGTTGCTCCTGAGTACTGCCGTAATATGGATGGCATTCCCTTTCAAAGGGTGAGGCAGTGCAATGGCAGCCGACTCCGCAATGGCAGGATGGCGTGCCATCACTCCTTCAATTTCGGCAGATCCCAGCCGGTAACCACTCACCTTGATGACATCGTCGTTCCGTCCGATGATCCAGAAGTAGCCATCTTCATCCTTTTTGGCAGAATCGCCGGTATGGTACCAACCCTGTTTTTTGTATTTTTCCCAGTATGTTTCGATGAAGCGTTGCGGATCATTAAAAACAGACTTGGCCATGCCCGGCCAGGGAGTTTTGATCACGAGTGTCCCCTCTTCTCCATTGGGAACCTCTTTACCGGCATCATCCACAACAGCCAGATCATTCCCGAAGAAAGGTTTGGTTGCAGAACCCGGTTTCAATGGGGTAATGGGCAGCGGAGCAATGACAAATCCTCCGGTTTCGGTTTGCCACCACGTATCCATGATGGGACATTTTCCACGTCCTACCACTTTGTGAAACCAGTTCCAGGCTTCTGCATTGATGGGCTCTCCTACCGACCCAAGCAACCTGAGCGAGCTAATGTCGTTACGGTTTGGCCAAGAATCGCCAAAACGCATCAATCCACGGATGGCGGTTGGGGAGGTATAGAGAATATTGATTCCATATTTTTCGACCATCTTCCACCATCTGTCGGGATAGGGGTGGTTGGGAGCGCCTTCGTACAACATGATGGTAGAACCATTTATCAGCGGACCATAAACAATGTAGCTGTGGCCGGTGATCCATCCCGGATCTGCCGCACACCAGTACCTGTCTTCCGGTTTGATGTCAAAGACCATCTTGTGCGTGGTGGCCGTATAAACACTGTATCCCCCGTGGGTATGAACCAGGGCTTTGGGCTTACCTGTCGAGCCGGAGGTGTAGAGCAGAAAAAGCATATCCGACGAATCCATCACTTCAGTTTCGCATTTAGAGGAGGCGATCGGCAATGATTTTAGGTCGTGGTACCAGTAATCCCTGTCGTTTTCCATGTAAACGTCAATGCCTGTGCGCTTGACAGTGATGCAAATTTCCATGGTCGGTGAAAGTTCCATCGCCTTGTTGACAACACTCTTCATCTCGACCACTTTACCTCTTCTATAGCCACCATCGGCTGTAATCACAACGCGACTGTTGGCATCGTTGATGCGGTCGGCCAGCGCTTCGTGGCTGAATCCGCCATAAACGACACTATGGGCAGCTCCAATTTTGGCGCAGGCCAACATGGCAAAAAGCTGCTCGGGAATCTGTGGCATATAAATGGTCACCACATCACCCTTTTTAACACCCATACTTTTCAGGATATTGGCAAACTGAGAAACTTCCCTATTCAAGGCATGGTAGGAGTAGGTTCTCGAGTCGCCGGGTTCACCTTCCCAAATTACCGCAAGTTTATTCCTGGTAGCAGAGGTTAGGTGTCGGTCGATGGCGTTCATAACAATGTTCGTTTTGGCGCCTTCAAACCATTTAAAAAATGGAGGATCACTTTTATCCAGCACTTTATCCCATTTTTTGTACCACGATAACTGTTCTGCCTGTTCTGCCCAGAAGGCCTCAGGTTGATCCAGTGAATAACGGTACAATTGATCGTACTCTTTTACGTTTGCCTGATTAACAACTTCCCGGGAAGGTAAGAAGAGAGTTTTTTCGTCGCCTTTTTCCATCTTGAATAGTGGTTTAATTGAATTTAGTTTTACTAATATAAGGAAGATATTTGATTTTCAATTTAAGGGATGCAGATACCGGTATTTTGGAAATCGAAAGTAAAAATATCAAACCTTGAGTCCACTCCGAAAAGTGTTTTTGTTTTTAATTAATTAATATTCAGAT
>CAYHQN010000125.1:0-12489 GCA_964358545.1 uncultured Tangfeifania sp.
ATAAGAGATGGATGCACCCGTTCCATGGTTATTTCCGGTGGTCCATGTAAAATTTTCAGCACTTTCAGCACCAGCCTTCTGGGTAAGTATCACACTACTTTTTGAAGCGGAAAGAGCCAAAGGACCTGCTAATTGAATTTTAAAGTCATCATACGGTTTGCAGGAGGTAACCATTAAAATGATGGCCGCCGCTAACCATCCTTTTTTATATAACCGGTCAGCATTATGCATAAAAATGCCTTTTATATTTTGATTCTTCATTTTGCTGTGTTTTTAATGTCGTTCAAACAGGATTTAATAACCAGTGTTTTGTGTCAGGTTCGGATTGGAATCCCGCTCCTTTTGAGGAACAGGGAACAACAAGAACTTTGAACTCACATTCGATTTTCCAATTGATTTCAGAAAATCGATACCATACTGGCCGTTATTAATACGGATAAGATCAAACCAACGCTGACCTTCAAATGCCAGCTCCATACGGCGTTCGTGCAATATTTTTTCACGGAAGGCATCTTTCGCCAAACCTGTTACTTTATCTAACCCGGCACGTGTCCGAACATCATTCAGCGGCGTCTCTGCCTCGGTTATCCTACCAAGTTCATTCAGTGCTTCAGCCTTCATTAATAACACATCGGCATAGCGTAAAACCGGGAAATTCATTGGACTATTATCATAAGAAGAAACTGCGGATAACGGCACCAAAAATTTGCGAAGGTTGTATCCGGTTAGGGAATAGGATTTTTTATAATCCTGACCGTCAAATTTTGGACACCCTTCATATAATACAGTCACATTCTTGCGTAAATCACCAGTTTCGTAAGAATTAAAAAATTCCTGTGTGGGTTGGTTCCATCCCCATCCGCCGGCAACTAAACCAGAACCACGAGGTCCTGTAAAAGTGCTGAGCCAGGATGCCTGGTTCTCGTTGCTCCAGAATCCCATACCGGCATCACTTACGTACTGAATCTCAAAAAGTGATTCTTTTGAATTCTTGGTTGACGGATTAAAATTGTCACCATAGTTAGTATTTAATGAATATCCCAGGCTTTTTACCTGATCGCATAAGTCAACTACTTTCTGATAATCGCCTAATGTCAAATATACTTTTGCCAACAAACCGGTTGCTGAGCCTTTAGAGGCACGTCCCACATCTGAGCCAGAATACTGTTCTTTCGAAGGTAACAGTGTGATGGCCTGATTCAGGTCAGAAATGATTTGTTTGTATATCTCTGTTTTAGAAGTTCTGGCGGGTCGGAGGTCATCTCCCGGTTTAACAGGTATGAGCGTCAATGGAACATCTCCAAAAAACCTGACGAGAATAAAATAGTAATGTGCACGCAAAAAATAAGCTTCGCCGAGCACCCGTTTTTTTACATTATCGCTGATGTTCATTTCGGGGACCTTTTGTAGAATAATATTGCACCGTAAGATGCCCGGCCACGGACCGCGCCACAAATCCAAAACACCCTGATTGTCAGAAGCAGTTACGAAGTTTGCTTCATCCTGTGTTTCTATGCCATCAGTTCCTCCACCGGCTCCCACAATGCTGTTACCGGCCATAATATCGGTCGTCCACATGCGCATATTATATAGTTTCGGCCACTGGAGCGGCTGATAGGCACCGTTGATGGCGCTAATAGCATCGTTTTCGGTCTGGAAGAAGTTGGAAGTATTGATTGAATCTTCCGGTGATTTTTTTAGGAAGGAATCTTTACAGGCCACAACCATTGAGACCAGTATGGCAATTGAAAAATATTTTATGAGTTTCATTTCTTTTTGCTTTTAATGGTTAGAATCCAAGATTAATACCAATGTTAACTGTACGGGTAACAGGATAAACATTGTTATCTATACCACTAGGACCAACTTCGGGATCAAACCCTTTGTATTTGGTAAACGTGAAGAGATTTTGACCGGATACATACACTCTGGCAAAAGAGAGATGTACCTTAGTCATAATATCTTTAGGGATCGCATAACCCAAGGTAATATTTTTAATTCGAAAGTACGATCCATCTTCGATATAGCGATCAGAAGGCCTGGTGTTTTTATTTGGATCATTAAAAACTGCCCTAGGGGTTGTATTGCTGGTACCTGCGCCCATCCATCGATTGAGCGTTTCTGTGGTTTGATTTTGAGCTACATCCATTGCTTCACTCCAGAAACGGTTAGCATTACAAATCTTATTTCCGGATATTCCCTGCAGAAAAATGCTTAGATCAAATCCCTTATAGGAGAAGCTGTTATTCAAAGCAAATATGAAAGTCGGATTAGGATTTCCCAAATAAGTACGATCCTTGTCGTTGATTACTCCATCATTGTTTAAATCCTTGAAACGGATGTCTCCTGCGGAGGTACGGTTGTTAGGATCATTTCCGGGCACCTGAACTGCATGCGAATCCACTTCGGCCTGTGTCTGTAAAATTCCGTCTGTTTTAAACCCGTAAAAGAAATTGATCGGCTGTCCTGCCTGAATCAAAGCTAAATTTTGGTTTAATCCAATGCTTCCACTTGACATCGGGATGGTATCGTTGATGCTTACCACTTTATTCCGGTTGAAGGACACATTTAAAGAAGTATTCCACGTCAGTTTTCCAGTAAGGTTTTTTGAATTTACCGTAAGTTCGATACCCTTGTTTTCCATTTTACCGGCATTGATTGATGGAACATAGATGTCAGAATAACCTGTAGAAACTGGCACCGACATAGGAACCAACATCTTATCGGTATTTTTCTGGTAGGCATCCACCGTAATATCGATTCTTTGATGGAACAATGTCGCATCAAAACCGATGTTAGCTTGCTGTTGCTCCTCCCATTGAACGAACGGGTTGGGCATTACGGTTGGCACGACTGCAGAAACAACATTGTTATTAAAATTGTATTTAATGGTGTTTAGAGCCGAAGCAAACGAATAGTTGCCAATCTCCTGGTTTCCGGTCACACCATATCCTGCACGAAGTTTCAGATCATTGATGAAACTGACGTTTTTAAGAAAGTCTTCGTTAGATAAACGCCAGGCTAAAGATGCAGAGGGGAAAGTTCCGTATTTGTTACCATCTCCAAAGCGGGACGAACCATCCCGGCGAACTGTTACAGTTGCCAGATATTTATCGGCAAAAGCATAATTCATACGTCCCATGTAAGAAAACAATGCCCAACTTGCAGTGTTGCCTCCCACCGTGGGTTGCAAAGTTCCATTACTCAATTGCTGAGTCTGATCGCTTGCAAAATTTTGAACAGATCCATTCATAAAATTGTAACGGTTCTCCTGGGCGCTTGTACCGGCCATTACGTTGATGTGGTGCTTGTCCAGGTTCTTTTCATAGGTAAAGGTGTTGTCCCATACCCATGTCAGGCTTTTGTTGTATTGCTGTTCCAAATAAGAATTTTCATTTTTACTGGAATCCCATTGAAATTTGGGGCTCCAGCTGCGTGAATCCCAAAGATTAGCCTCAAGGCCAAAAGTAGATTTGAATTTCAAACCATTCCATATGTCTAATTCTCCAAAAATCGATCCCTTGAGATTGTATCCTTTCGTAGCCTGATCAGCCGTCCTGGCCAATCCGACCGGGTTGACAATATCACCATCATAAATTGGTTGGGCAATCGGTCCAGAATAATTTCCATTGGCACGGTACACAGGTTGAGTTGGCAAAGCCAGCATGGCATTGCGTATGCTATAGTTTCCGCTTGATTTAATATCATTGTTCAGTGTCAGACTGTTCCCGATTTTTAATCTCGAAGTTATTTTGCTATCGGTATTCAACTGAAAGGTATAGCGTTTGTATCCCGTATTGAGGACAATACCCTGTTGGTCAAAGTAATTGCCGGAAATATAGTAGTTGGTTTTCTCGTTACTATCAGAATAGGAGACCGAGTAATTCTGCATAGGCGCAGTGCCGAAAAATTCATTCAGCCAGTTAGTCCCGGCACCCAGGCTTGCAGGGTTTGAAAAAGCTGGATTTTTGGCCAAACCGGCATTGCCCAATATCTCGTTGTGCAAAGAGGCAAATTGTGAGGCATTCAGCATTTGAATAGTGTTGGTTGCCCTTTGTATGCCATAGGCATAGTTAAAATTCACCTGTGATTGGCCTCCATTCGTACCACGTTTGGTGGTCACAATCACAACGCCGTTTGCCCCTCTTGATCCATAAATAGCTGTGGCAGAAGCATCTTTAAGAATCTGAATTGATTCAATATCATCCATGTTCAGTTGGTTCAGACCTCCCGAAACCGGTAATCCATCGATTACGATCAGTGGATTGCTGTTGTTGATTGTCCCGATACCCCGGATCCTGAAAGTTGCATCCGATCCTGGCGTTCCGGATGTAATGACCTGAACACCGGCAGCCCTCCCTTGCAATGCATCGCTAATACTGGGCACAGGCAGTGAACGTAAATCATTAGTTTTTATTACTGCGACCGAGCCAGTCAAATCTTTCTTGCGTTGGGTACCGTATCCAACGGCAACAATCTCACCAAGGCCGATCGTTACATCTTCCATTAATATAGAGAACGATGCCTTGTTGCCGATAGCTACTTCCTGCGTCTTCATTCCCACAAATGAGAATACCAGTATTTTGGCATCTGACGGGATATTTAAAGAAAATTTCCCGTCACTGTCAGTAGTTATACCTGTTGAAGTTCCCTTTATGAATACAGATACTCCCGGAATTGGGAGCCCTTTTAAATCTTTAACATTCCCTGCTGCCTTTTTGCCAGCCTGCTCACTCATAAACGGTTCCATCTCGTTTTTATCGTATAAGGCAATCTGACGGCCAATAACTTTGTATTTAACAGAGGTGTTTGCCAATACTTTGTCAAGGATGTCGACAATGGATTTTTGGTTTACCTCAACAGAAACAGGTCTGTTGACATCCACTTTTTCGTTGTAGAAAAATTTAAATTCGCTCTGTTCTTCGATGGAACGAAGGATATTAAGGAGCGTTGAGTTATTCTCATTGAGAGTCAATTTTGTTGTCTGCGAATAGGTTTCGGCAGAGAAACAGCTTAAAATTGACATCGTTACAATCAAAATAGTTAGTTTCATTTTTCTAAAAAATTGATAAAATAATGGCGGGTTGCCATCTTTTTGTAGCAATTTATTCATAACTTTGCGAATGGTTTTATTAATTTATTATTTTAAAATCAAATCTGAACTAAGGGTGGGAACTGCAATTCTCACCTTTTCTTTTTATGTTTGGTTGTTTTACTCCATATTTAATGTTTTAAGTTGACAATCTGGTTTAACTTCCGAGTTGGGATCTATCTTCCTGAAATCTTTAAGATCCTTGTGCTTTTATCGAAACTTGATTTAATTGGTGTTGTCGTGTTGATCAAATCCAGAACTTCGACAAAACTCTCCATCTCAATTGTTCCCGTATAGCAAAGCTTTTTTAATCTTTCTCCCTGTAATTCAATTTTCACATTGTACCACCGTTCCAGCTCCTTTACTACGTTCGCGAAAGGCTCTTTCATAAAGATCAGCTTCCCCTCTTTCCATGAGGTAATCAAATCTGTTCTCACTGTTTTACATGTAAATGCATTTGAGGAGGTGATGATGGATTGCTGACCAGGCTTTAATATGGCAACCTGATTGGTTTTGTCGCTCACCTTTACAGAACCTTCAACCAATGTTATCTCGAAATTCTCATTTGTAAAGGCTTTTACATCAAAAGAGGTTCCCATCACTTCAACTTTGCCTAAGCCTGTTTTCACAAAAAAAGGCTTTCCATCCTTTACCACATGGAAATAGGCTTGTCCGGTGAGTTCAACATCACGGACTGCTCCGTATTGTATTGGGAAAGAGATTGTTGAACCTGAATTCAGCCATACTTCTGAACCGTCCGGGAGTTTAAAACTGGTCCTTGCTCCGTACGGGGTTGAAATGGTTTCAACGACAGAGGTGTAAAGCGCCTTCTGAGGTTGGTAGAAAGTAATGGTAGAAATTATTAGTCCAAGAATTAATACTGCGGCAACTTTGAGAAGGTTCCGGAATGTGGTTAACCGTCTGGTTCCATCTTTAGATTCTTCCAGGGCAATTCGGTGGTGAATCTTATCGAGTAACCGGCTGTTCTCCCTGCATTCAATCGTCGTGGTTAAAGTCTCTTTCCAATATTTATGGAGTTCTGCCGACACTTTGCCGTCATTATACTCTGCACACAAAGCTGCCAGTACCTCGGAAAATTCATTCGGGTCGGCTGTGCCATTTAAATATTTGCTGATTTGTTTTTCCATGATATATGGGTAATACACAAAAGGGCAGGGCATCCCCTGCTCCTAAAGCGAAGAATTATAAAAAAAGATAAAAATAGAGAATGGAAAGGACTCCCATCTCTTTCATGGAACGTTTTATCTGCTTAATAGCGTGGGTGATATGATCTTCAACAGTTTTTTCTGAAATATTCAGTTGATCGGAAATTTCTTTGTTGGAAAGTCCGTTGGTACGGCTCAAAATAAAGATCTGCTGTCTCTTTTTCGGTAGTTTCACCACAATTTGATCGATTCTGGTCTTAATCTCTTCAAATTCCAATTGATTTTCCAATTGATATTCTTCAGCTACCGAACGAAGGAATAGTTGGTCCCTGAAGGTTTGATCCCTGAGTCTTTTCCTGATTAAATTGAGGACTTCATTCTTTGTAATGGTGAATATATAGGCATTAAAGGTCTCTGCATTGCCTATCTTTTGACGGTTCAGCCAGATCTTCACAAATACCTCCTGCAAGATATCATCAATCTCATTTTCAATTTTAAGGATCGACCTGGAGAATTGGTACAGGCGAGGATAATAATGACCAAATAGCTCATCCAGGGCTGACTTATCATCACTCTTCAGCCGCCGAATAATTTCTTCTGTATCGACTATGGTCAGTATACTACTTCTCCCCATCATTTGACAACCTTAAAAATTAAGGACTTTGTTAAATCCAGATAGTTGGTTGATCAAAGTTAACTATTTCTGCAATTTTACAATCATGGTATTAATAACAGACGAGGTTAACAACTGACGGGGTGACTCAGAGTCACCCCGTCAGTTGTTGGAACGAATCGTTGGAAAGCCGTAAATTCACCGGCTTCCGGAAGAATTATTCAGAGAAAAACCTATTTCGCTTTTCTGGTATTTTTCAGCAGGTAATCTGTATAATTTTCAGCCGCTTTCAGGTTCTCAAAATCGGCCGGTAACATCTTGTGATCAATGTATTCATTGTAGATCCATGGATCGCCAACGGCAACCACCAATCCTTTGCCAACTTTGCTTTCCGCCATAAAAACAATGCCATTTTCAGTCAGAATCGGTTTTGCAGGGCTTTTTAACTGAAAAGAGGAGATCTCCTTCATGTAAATCTTGGAAACACCTTTGAAGATCGGATGATCAGGAAACGAGGTAAATGCGCCCATATCCCAATTACGTTGGAGCACCGGATGCAGACTGACGTGGTTGAAATAGATGCCAAACCCAGTTGCCAACTGATTGAGATGGGTAAATTCACAATTGGGGGCATCGTTGGCCATCAGAACCAGTACACCACCTTTTTCAACCCATTTTTTGATGGCTTTGATATCATCCGCAAGGATATAATTTGGCGACTTGGACTCAGTGGTGGTGTCCGGATCGACGATGATGTAAACATCCAGCTTCGCCAGGTTTTTTGAAGTTGCGGCGCTTTCCAGTGTTGAGAGTGTTGCCCCCTTCTTCTTAAACAGCTCTCCCCATTGTGAATAGCCACTGTTCTCTGTATCTGTCCATAGATAGTGGAAGGGTTGGCCTTTGGCATTTGTCTCCCTGTTGTACCAATTGTCGAGTCCGACAACCTGGGCACTGGTAATAAATGGGGCAATAAGAAGTATCAGCAACATCACGATTGCAAGGCAACTGAAAATGAACGGTCGTTTGCCAAAATTCTTCATAAGAGATATTTTTAAAAAATTTAAAAGGTGTCTGGTTGAAAAAGCTAAAAAGCAAATTTAGTGGTTTCTATCGTAGCTTTAACTTTGAGCCGTTCCGGGAAGAAAAAAAAATAAATGTCAATGCATTGATATGTTTTATATATATTAATATCTTTGCATTCACATAAATAAGATTATGGAAAAACTGGTACAAAAATTTTACGAAAAATACGCTTCAGTTCAGACAGAAATTGTGCGAGATTTTATCGATGAAATTGATTGGTCAAACAGGGTCATAGGCATCAAAGGAAGCAGGGGTGTCGGAAAAACAACGTTGGTTTTGCAATATATTAAGCAGAATTATGCTCCTGACAACAGCGTTCTTTATGTGAGCCTCGACAATTTGTACTTTTCAGAGAATAAGCTTTACGATTTGGCAGATGCTTTTTATAAAAAAGGAGGAACGCTATTGGCAATCGATGAAGTTCACAGATATGCCAACTGGACAACCGAGATAAAGAATATTTACGATGACATGTCCGGATTAAAAATAATTTTTACCGGTTCGTCCTTATTGCATTTAAGACAATCGAAAGCTGATTTGAGCCGGAGAGCAGTGGTGTATGAAATGCCTGGACTATCGTTCAGGGAGTATTTACATTTCCAAACTAATCTCAAGTTACCTATACTCAGCCTTGAGGAGATCCTGAGCAATCATATTCAGATATCCATCGGACTCATTCATAGAATAAAACCTCTTGCTTTTTTCGAAGCTTATCTGAAATATGGGTATTACCCTTTTTTCAAAGAGAATTTGTCATCCTTTCATCAAAAACTCAACGAAATAATATTGACAGTGTTGGAAGTTGATATTCCTCAGTTTGCATCAATTCAAACTTCAAACATTATTTACCTGAAAAAACTATTGAGAATTATCAGTAGTTCAGTTCCTTTCAAACCCAACATGAATGGTCTTAGTTCACGGACAGGAATTAGCTTAAATACGATGAAAACCTATATCAGTCTGCTCAACGATGCCCAGTTGGTTCAGTTACTTTATGTGCCTGAAAAAGGAATTAACAGCCTCAACAAGCCTGAAAAGATTTACCTCAACAATTCAAATCTGATGTATAGCCAAGGTGAAGAAAATGTAAATATTGGAAATATCAGGGAGACATTCTTTCTTAATCAGTTGAATGTGAAATATAAAGTAAATGCATCTAAGGAAGCTGATTTTCTTGTTGAGGATAAATACACTTTTGAAACAGGAGGAAAGAACAAACAGACCAAACAAATAAAAGATGTGCAAAATTCATATGTTGTAAAAGATAATATTGACATAGGCTCCGACAATATTATTCCTCTCTGGATGTTTGGTTTTTTGTACTAAAACTGATTCAAAAATAAAAGCAGTGTTAACTAATTTGCTACTCTCGATCCTCTTTTGATCTTACTGATGTAATCTGAAGGCGTTTGTCCCAACTGTTTTCTGAAACACATTGAATAGTAGGAATGGGAATTGAACCCGACTTTGAAACATATCTCATCAATGTTGGTCTCTCCACCTTCAATGAGTTTGATCGACTTGTTAATCCGAACAAATTTAACAAACTCTGTGGCAGACTGGTTGGTCAGGGCCTTTAATTTTCGATGCAGTGAACTTCGGCTCAAATTGAGCTCAGATGCGAGTACATCTACCGAGAAGTTGGGGTCGACCAGATGATGTTCAATAATGTTTGTGGCCGTATCGAGCAACTCCCTGTTGTCTTCCACAACAAGAATTTTTGTCTCTTTTTCGTTTTTTACTCCTGCGGAGGAGGGGTGATGGAGATGAATTCCAGGCTCGTGGAAAACAACTGTATGTGTAATCACCTCATGTATACCCATCTCTATTTCATTTTCCGAATAGAAAGCTGAGATAAAATCAATGTCAGTGGAGTTCTGAATTCGTGTGAAATATTGGTAAAAAACTGAAGTTTCAATTGGTGTAGCTTCTCTTCGTTTTCGCGCTGGTTCCTCTCCTGCAAAATTGAATTTCTTAGCCTGTTTCTCAATCTTAACTCCCGCTGCAGGGAATAAAAGAGCACCAGCAGAAAAACAATGTATAGGATAACGGCATACATGGACTTCCAGAACGGACTTCTGATGGTAATTTTCAGTGTGGTTGGCGTTTCGTTCCATTTGCCATCGTTGTTGACCGCCTTCACTTCAAAAACATAGTTACCAGGAGGGACTCGTACTTGCGATAACAGACGGATCAAAGTTGAAAACCATCGCGGTAGCTGACCCATCGCGAAAATTGAGCAAAATTAACTTGTATGTTACTGCAAAAATTGAAAAAAAAGGAGCTAATTTCAGGGCTTCCTGGGATAGCGAAAGAAAGATCACTGAAATAACCTTCGATTTGCCCCAAACAGTTTATGCCGGGAAAAGTGTTGTCATTGAACTCTAAACAAAAAACAGCTAAAACCACCTTCAAATGAGAACCTCATTCATCTTCGCTCTCTGCTTTTTTATGACTTTCAATCTTTCATTATCTGTTGCCCAAAAACAGGGTGCATTCACCAACAGCTCCGATATTGGCCATCCCAAGTTGAAAGGATCGACCCAATTTGATGCTTCGAAGCAAGTGTTCACCCTGACGGGGAGCGGATCAAACATGTGGGCAAACTCCGATCAGTTTCATTTTGCTTCGGTCAAAATGAGCGGCGATTTTATCCTGACCACTTTTTGCAAATTCGAAGGCAAAGGGGTGGTGCTGCACCGCAAGATGGGGCTGATCATCAGGGCTGACCTGTCGCCAGGAGCGCGTTATGCCGATGCCGCCATTCACGGCGACGGGCTCACTTCGTTGCAGTACCGTCCGGTAGAAAATGAAATCACCAATGAGATCAAGGCAGCGATGACAGCCCCGGATGTGATCCAGCTCGAACGGAAAGGGGATACTATCGTGATGCGCTGTGCAAAATCTGGGGATCCATTGACAGAATCGGGCAGGCTGACCATGGCTTTCAAAGATCCGGTTTATGTCGGACTGTTTGTCTGTTCGCACGACACGGCGGTGAAGGAGACGGCGAAATTTCACAATTTCAGGATCGATGTCCCGGCCGCTGAGAATGTGGATGGATACCGGCAACAATCAGCAAGTCGGCTCGAACTGCTCAACCTTTCCACCGGCGACCGAAAAGTGGTTTATGCCACAAAAGAACATATCGAGGCGCCAAACTGGTCGGTCGATGGCAAATTCCTGATCTATAATTCAGGCGGATTGTTGTACAAATTCCCTTTGGCAACCAAAAAGCCGGAGAAAATCAATACCGGCGATGTCACAAAATGCAACAACGACCACGGCCTTTCATTCGACGGGAAAATGCTGGCGATTTCGAGCTCTGCCAAGCTCCCCAATGGCCGTTCAGGTTCGATGGTTTACACCGTTCCGGTTACGGGTGGCATTCCAAAAGCCATTACACAGGATGTTCCTTCCTACTGGCATGGCTGGTCGCCCGATGGCAAAACATTGGTCTTTTGCGGCGAGCGGAACGGCGATTTCGATGTATGGGGAATTCCCTCCAACGGCGGAAAGGAGTTTCAACTGACTACCTCCAAAGGTTTGGATGATGGTCCGGAGTATGCCCGCGACGGGAAAAAGGTCTATTTTAACTCGGTCCGCAGCGGTCAGATGAAAATATGGCGCATGAACCCGGACGGAAGCAATCAGGAGCAGGTCAGTTTCGGCCCCTTCCACGATTGGTTCGCCCATCTGTCGCCGGATGGGACAAAAATGATCTATGTCTCCTTCCCGGTTGATGTTCCGGCCAATTCACACCCGATGAACAAAAGGGTAACCTTGCAGGTACAGCCAACCAATTCGAAGGAAACAAAAGTATTGGCTTATATCTATGGTGGCCAGGGAACTATGAATGTTCCGTCCTGGAGCCCCGACAGCAAAACGGTCGCTTTTGTATCCTATACCTACGGAGATCCCAATTATTGATTAACAACCATAACAATCAAGTCATTTTTACCCACTTTAACTTATGGTCTATGAATTTCCGAATCTCTTGCACACTCTTGCTTCTGGTATGCTGCCTTCCCATCTTTTCACAATGTGCCGGGAAAAATGCCATCGCAAGTCCCGCCACAGAACAGTCGGTCACGGCAGATAAATACAAGGTTCCCTTAAAAGTGGCCGCCACCTTCCCGGTAGGGACAGTCATGAGCTTAAGTACTCACTCCGGGCTTTCGCTTCCGGCGCCAATACAAAAACCAGTCTGTGGGCCCAGAAATTGGGCAAAGACTACGTGGCCCGCTGCTTTCAGTATGCCCGCGAAGCGGATCCCGACGTAAAGCTTTTTTACAACGACTACGGTCAGGAATATAGTTCGGCCAAAGTGAACGCCATTCTGGCCATGGTGGCCGATTTTAAAAAGCGGGGTATTCCCATAGATGGGTTGAGTAATTGAAATAGTTTGAAATAAGTAATAGGAACAATATAATGTCATACTATTTTCCCAAGAATTTTGACCTCCCCCAACCCCTCCAAGGTTTAAGTCATTTGACTAAACAAGAGCGGAAGTACTTATTATTCATGTTCTTTGA
>CAYHQN010000126.1:0-12469 GCA_964358545.1 uncultured Tangfeifania sp.
ACGAAGAGAAAGAAAAACGGGCAGCAGAGTTAATCATTGCCAACAAAGAACTTGCCTTTCAAAACGAAGAGAAAGAAAAACGGGCAGCAGAGTTAATCATTGCCAACAAAGAACTTGCCTTTCAAAACGAAGAAAAAGAAAAACGGGCAGCAGAGTTAATCATTGCCAACAAGGAGTTACTGGCTTTCACTTATATATCAAGTCACGATTTACAGGAGCCACTGCGCAAAATACAGACTTTTGTCTCGATTATACTCGACAATGAAAATAAAAATCTATCCGAAACAGGCAAATATAATTTTCAGCGAATGCAATTAGCAGCTGGAAGAATGCAGCAACTCATCGATGATTTGCTTGCCTTCTCCCGCATCAACACTACCGATCACAAGTTTGAAAAAATAGACCTCAGTACAATTATAGAAGAAGTAAAAACCGAGCTAAGAGATACCATTCAGGAAAAACACGCAACCATCGAAGCCACCAAACTCTGCACAGTACACATCATCACTTTTCAGTTTCGCCAGCTCATGTATAACCTCATAAGTAATGCACTCAAATTTTCACAACCCGACATACCATCACACATAATAATACATAGCAGTATAGTAGAAGACAGTAAATTAAACAACGGGAAGCTTTCACCCGAAAAAAGTTATTGCCATATCACTATCAAAGACAACGGTATCGGTTTTGAGCCCCAATTCAGCGAACGCATTTTTGAGGTGTTCCAAAAACTTCACGGAAAAGATGTATATGCCGGCACAGGAATCGGGCTTGCCATCGTAAAAAAAATAGTAGAGAATCACAACGGAATCATTACCGCAACAAGCGAATTAAATAAAGGAGCAACGTTTGATATTTATATTCCTACGGCATAACCAAAATGGAACAAGACCTGTTGCCACCCCGCCTGTAACCACCAACATGTAGAGGCCCAGATCATTTGTAATTTGTAATCTTTAATTTGTAATTCCCCCTACTCCACCACCTGCACTTCCCTTTCCAGCACTACCCCATACTTCTCCAGTACATCCTGCTGAATTGCCATCGAGAGCTCCAGGATTTCAGTGCCTGTTGCCCCCCCCAAATTTACAAGCACCAATGCCTGCCAGTCGTGTACAGACGCACGCCCCTGGCGCCTGCCTTTCCAGCCTGCATGATCGATCAAATATCCTGCGGCTACTTTCACCTCTTTCCCGGAGGTGGGATAGAGCGGTAATCCCGGAAGAAAATCTGCCAGCGAAGCAGCCTCCCTGGCAGACAGCACCGGATTCCTGAAGAAACTACCGGCATTACCCAATATCTTTGGATCAGGTAGTTTGGATTTCCGAATCTGAATAACGGCCTCTCTGGCATTTTGTAATGAAGGTTCGCCCAGTTCCTTCATGACCCTGTTCAGGTCGCCGTACCCTGAAACCACTTCTCCCCTCTTTTGAAGCCTGAAAACCACCGAGGTAACCATGAAACAGTTTAGCATTTTTTCCTTGAAGATACTGGAGCGGTAACTAAAACGGCATTGCTCTTGGGTATAACCCTCTATTTCAGATGTTTCAAGATTAAAACCATTTACTTTAACAATGACTTGCTCCACTTCCACCCCGTAGGCCCCAATATTTTGCACCGGTGCAGCTCCCACCTTTCCCGGAATTAATGACAAATTCTCCACACCGTACCATCTGTGCCCCACACAATATTCAACAAAACTATCCCACTCAACTCCAGCTCCCACCTCCAACTCCACGATAAGGTCATCCTGGTAACAAATTTCGTACCCGTTGAAATCAGGTGAAATGATTACTCCGTCGAAATCTGACAGGAAAAGCAAATTGCTACCTCCCCCTATGATCATTTTCTTCTCTTCTGAAAGATGCGGATATTTTGTCATCGCCTCACCCAAATCTTTCACTTCACTGATTGTTAACCAGTAATTTGCACTGACATCTATGCCAAAGCTGTTGTTGTGCCGGAGAGAGAAGTTGGGGACGAGTTTGAACATGGGGGAAGGAAGGATAAAGGATAAAGTAAAAAGGATAAAGTGAAAAGGATAAAGGTTCAAGGTTCAAAGTGGCGCTACTTTGAATTTTGAACCTTAATTATCTGCAAGGAGGGTATCGAAATCAAGCGGTTCGGGTGGAGGAAGCATCTCTTTCAGTTCGCCGTTTTCGCAAATCATGCGCCTGGCCGGAAATTGCCTGATCATTTCGTAATCGTGGGTGGCCATCACGACCGTCACCCCATCTTTGTTTATTTCGTGCAACAGCACCATCAACTTTTGCGAAGTTTCAGGATCCAGGTTCCCGGTAGGTTCATCGGCCAGGATAATTTGCGGATTGTTGAGCATGGCACGGGCAATCCCGATCCGCTGCTGTTCACCTCCCGACAGGCGATGGGGCATTTTCGGTCCGGCATCGGGCATCTCGACCAAATTCAGAACCTCATCAATCCGCTCTTCAATGGCGCGCTCCATCCTCCATCCGGTGGCACGCAGGACAAACTCAAAATTCTTCTGGACCGACCGGTCGCCTAGCAACTGAAAGTCTTGAAAAATAATTCCCAAACGACGGCGCAAAAAAGGAATTTCTTTCATTTTCATGTGATTCAGATCATAGCCCAAAATGGTTCCTTCTCCGTTCACCAAAGGAATTTCGTGGTAAAATGTTTTTAATAAACTGGTTTTCCCGCTCCCTACCTTTCCAATGATGTAAAGAAATTCGCCCTTGTTCAGCGTTAGGTTGACATCTTTCAACACCAAAGTATCTTGTTGATAGATGTCTGCATTTTTGAGTTTGATAATTTCTTCTGCCATGATTGAAGTATAGATAAAATTCTAAATTTGTAAAAGCCCCGGGATACAAATTTATGTTTTTTTAACGATCTGTCGAAATCTAAAATTGTACCTTTCGGCGTTTTGTAAACTTGTCGATTTAGCCATATGAATCAAAATAAGAGTTCCATAAGATCCAGAACTGAGCGATTCGTTATTATTCTGATCCCCTTTATTTTCTCCGGTTTATTGCTCTTTTCACAGAACAGCAGGAGCAGTTCTGAGGCAGCCACTCGGCTTTACAGCGAAGGCATCTCCCTTTTTGATGCCGGCAACTGGGGATCGGCGCTTCACAAATTCGAAGAGCTTCAATCGAAAAACAGCGGACTGCTCAGCGATGCCGCGGCCTACTACATCGCAGCATCCAGACTTGAACTGGGAAATTCCAACGGAGAAGCCGAACTGAAAAAATTTATCGAAGATCAGCCCGAATCACCCTTGAAAAATTCGGCGCTCTTCCGGTTGGCCAATCTCTCTTTCAACCACAAGAAATACAAGGAGGCGCTGCAGCTTTACCAGCAATTGGAAACAGCTTCTTTGACCGCAACCGAACAGGAAAAGTATCTATATTATTCGGGGGTATCCCTGCTGGAAACGGGTGAAAATGCCAAAGCCAAGTCCAATTTTGACCAAATACGGGGTAAAAAAAGCACACTTGGTGACGGGGCAAAATACTACTGGGCACACATCAGTTACATGGAAGGCCATTACGATGAGGCCCTTACCGAATTCCGCAAGCTGGAAAACAATCCGGCGTATTTTAAACTCATCCCCTATTATCAGGTTCAGATAAACTTTGCCAAAGGTTCTTACCAGGAAGTTTTGGATCAGGGAGCTCCACTTTTGGCCAAGGCCCCGGATGACCGAAAATTCGAACTGGCGCGCATCATGGCCATCTCCTGTTACCAATTGGAGCAATACCAGCAGGCTACCGATCTGATTGATAAATATTTCAAAGGCAAGGAGATCAGCAGGGCCGACTGCTATGTCGCCGGATTTTGCTACGAAAAAATTGACCGGACCGATCTGGCCATTCAGTGGTATGAAAAATCAGTCCAGCTGAAAGATGCTATCTCTCAGGGCACCTACTATCAGCTTGGTTCGCTTTATATGAAGAAGGGGGAAAAACAAAAGGGATTGCAGGCTTTTCAGCATGCCTCTGAGATGAAGTTTAATCCTAAGATCAGGCAGGACGCGTTGTTCCAGTATGCAAAGGCAGCCTATGAACTTGATTATTCACCTTTCAACGAATCCATCAAGGCATTGGACAAGTACATTGCCGAATATCCTGAAGCTAAGGAGAACGACCTGGCTTACAACTACCTGGTCAATGTTTTCATGACCACGCACAACTACAAGGATGCGCTTGTATCGATGGAACGAATCAAAGTGAAGAGCCCTTCAGTCAAAAAAGCGTATCAGCGGGTTACACTTTACCGTGGCATGGAATTGTTCCGCGACCTCAACTTCGCAGGTGCGCTGAAACTTCTGGATAAATCGCTCGAAAACGGATCCTCCAATGCCTCCTTTAAAGCCCAGGCGCAATACTGGCGGGCCGAAACGCTCTACCGCCTTGGTAAAGGCGATGACGCTTTTATCGAATACAAAAAATTTCAGGCCTTACCGGGAAGCCAACAATTGAAAGAGTATGCTCTATCTTTTTACAATATTGGATATCAGTATTTTAACAAGCAGGAGCTTGTTCAGGCTGCAACTAATTTCAGAAGGTTTACCGAACTTGCCACCGCGGAAAATGAGAAATTATTGGGCGATGTTTACAACCGGCTGGGCGATTGCCAATATGCCAACCGCAATTTCGAAGAGGCCATCAATGACTACCAGAAAGCCAAAAATCTGAATGTGGCAGATGCCGATTATTCCCTGTTTCAAATGGCCTTTACCCATGGATTGATGCAGGATCAGCAGACAAAACTGGAAGAACTGGAAGAACTTGCTTCCAAGTACCCTGAATCACCTTATTGCGACGATGCACTCTTCGAAACAGGTAAAGCCAGGGAGAAATTGTCTGACTTCGAAAATGCCAAAGTAAGCTACAAGAGCCTGATGGCCAAATATCCGAACAGTCCGCTGATACCAAAGGCACTGGCGCAACTCGGACTGATCGCCTACAACCAAAATCAGTACGATGCCTCCATAGCCTATTACAAGGAGCTGATCGACCGGTTCCCGGATACTCCTGAAGCAAGAGGTGCCCTAACAGGCATCAAAAATAACTATATGGAGAACAACCAGGTGGAGGATTATATCTCTTACACCAAAAAATTGGGCAAAGGGGCCACCCCTTCCCAAAACGAACAGGACTCTCTTACCTATTTTGCTGCAGAAAAGCTTTACATGGCGCATGACCCAAATGCCAGCGCCCAGCTCACAAAATATCTCAACAACTTCCCGCAAGGAAACTTTACCGTGAACGCCCGTTTTTACAGGGCAGAATGTGCTTATAGTGCCGGAGAAGGTACAATAGCTCTGCAGGATTACGATGCTGTATTGGCTGGGCCATCCAACGTCTTTACCGAAAACACCCTGACCAAGGCGGCAGGATTAGCCTTCGACGCCAAAGAGTTTGGGAAAGCGCTGGGCTATTTTCAACGGATGGAAACCATGGCCGGTACGCCCGCCAATGTATTGGCCGGAACCATAGGAATCTTAAGATGCCAGTATGAGCTGGGTCAGTGGGAAGAGGTGGCCCGGATTGGCTGGAAGTTGAGAAGCAACGGCAAACTACCTCCGGAGCTCGACAGGGAGATCTCCTTCAAGTCTGCCAAAGCCTATGAGGCGTTGAAAGATCAGGGCAAAGCATTGCCTTTGTGGAGAAAACTCTCTGCCGATCCCAAATCAAAAGAGGGAGCCGAAGCCAAGTACAATGTCTGCAAATATTATGCAGACAACAACAGGCTCAAAGATGCTGAAAACGAGGTGATGGATTTTATTGCGAAAAATAGTCCGCAAAAATATTGGCTTGGCAAAAGTTTCATACTGCTGGCCCACATTTACGAGCAGATGAACGACCTGTTTCAGGCAACCAACACCCTCAAAAGCGTAATTGAAAATTACGACAACAAGGAGGATGGCATCGTGGAAGAGGCAACGGCATATTTGAAGGTTTTGGAACAGAAGAAATAGATTGAAATAGATTGAAATAGTATAAGCACATTACTTATGATTCAAAGATATTTTCTAAAACGGTTTCTACTGGTCGCTCTCCTTTCAGGGTTTGTGCTTGCAGGCAATGCACAAAAGGATAGCACCAAGCTTAATCAGCAGGTGGAGGTTGTCAAAGCCTACAAGCCCTCGGTTTCCAATGCCCAGAAGATGAACCTGCTTCCGGACGTCAATGATACCACCAAATTCAGGCCCGATCTGAACTACCAGACCATTGGTCATCCCATTACCTCGGGTTTTCGCTCCACAGACGTTCGCGCATACGACCAGTACCAAAGGGAGATCATCTATCCCGGCTACGGTAAAATAAGCGGAGGTATTGGCTCCTACCTGACACCATTCCTGGATTTTTACCTGAGTAATCCCAATTCACAAAACGGATCGCTGGGCGTGCAATTTAACCATCTCTCTTCACAGGGATCCTTGCAACTCAGGGGAGGAAGCAGAACCGACGCTCCTTTTAGCTACAACAATGCACTCCTGTTTGGAAGCTATGTTCTCGAAGGGGTTACCATTTCGTCTGAACTCTCTTACCGGCGCGACATGAACCGCTTTTACGGTTATCCCGAAGCAATTCCCGCCAATATTCTAACTGACGATTTCACTAAATATTTCGGTCAGGATCAGTTGAATCATCACGGCTATTTTGACCTGGCAGTAAAAAACAATGCCGCTTCAAAAGCTTTGCTCAAATTCAATTCCGGAGTTAAACTTGGTTACTTCAGTACTTCAAGCGGTCAAATTGAAAAAGAGATAAGTGTAAGAGGCAATTTTGATTACAATTTTGGCACTTTTACCGGCAAACTTAAAGCGGCATTTGATCACTTTAACACCGATAAAGTCACAGGAATACCCGATCTGTTGCCAACCTTTTCCCGTACCAGCTCCTGGCTGCAACTCGCTCCTACGATAAGTTATCAAACCGAATACTTAACCCTGGAAGGCGGACTAAACCTCTATGCCGTAACTGATGATCCGAACGGAACAAGTCTGAAACTCTATCCAAAAGCGCAATTTTCGTACCACTCATCGGGCAACAAACTGATCTTCCATGTGGGAATTGATGGCTATCTGCAAAACAACAACTACTCAAAAATTGCTGAAGAAAACCGGTGGATTAACCCCACTTTAATAGTGAGTCCATCCAATCATATGAACGTTCTCTCCGCTGGAATAAAGGGAAAAATTACGACTCAGCTTGCATACGATCTTGGTCTGAAATACAGCAAAACAGTAGATCAGTATTTTTACACAACCATGGTTGAAAACAGATCCGGCAATGCATCTCCTACACTGAAAGACCTGACATACAACAACGCTTTCGAAGTTGTATATGACAATCTGGGCACGATCGATTTTTCCGGAAATTTGACCTATACCTCATCCAATCTTTTCATGTTACTCTCTGGCCATTTTTACAATTACCAAACCAATAACCTGGAAAAGGCGCCGTATCAGCCCGATTTCACGCTCGATGCAACGGCCAATTACAAAGTTACAGACAAGATCCTCGCGACAGCAGATTTTTTCCTAACCGGACCCAGAAATATCATGTTGAAATTCTACCTCCCTATATGGTCTTCTGCCCTTCCTCCTGACCCTATTTATCTGCAAACCGATGCGATGGTAGAAGTAAATATCGGAGCTAAATATTTATTTACCAAGAATTTAGAATTTTTTGGCAAAATTGAAAATCTGCTAAACAGAAAGGATGAACCCTGGTATGGTTATACAGTGCAGGGTCTCCGTTTTAAAGTGGGTGCAGGCTTCTCTTTCTGAAAAATTACTTGTCTGTTTGGTGAAAAATAGCTACATTTGCCTTCTTTATAACAATAGAAAATATCATTCAATATTCAATGGTTTTCAAACGTTTGGACTGAGGGGAAAAGTCTGGACCACAAGCCATCCGAAATTGCAACTGATTGTAAATCATATAGAACATGAGCGAATCGAAAAAAATAAAATCGGCCGCAGAAGTTTCCTACGGCGCAGATAGCATTCAGGTATTGGAAGGATTGGAAGCCGTAAGAAAACGACCTGCCATGTATATCGGAGATGTCAACATCCGTGGATTGCATCACCTTGTTTATGAGGTAATCGACAACTCCATCGACGAGGCTTTGGCAGGTTATTGCAACAACATTGAAGTGGTAATCAGCGAAGACGGATCTGTCACTGTTGTGGATGATGGCCGTGGTATCCCGACCGAATTGCATCTTGGAGAGAACAAATCGGCATTAGAAGTAGTCCTGACCGTATTGCATGCCGGCGGGAAGTTCAACAAAGAGAGCTACAAAGTATCCGGAGGCCTGCATGGTGTAGGTGTTTCCTGTGTGAATGCACTCTCCAATCATCTCCGGGCAGAAATTCACCGGGATGGCAATATCTGGGAACAGATGTACTCAAAGGGAGCTCCGCTGGGTGATGTCAAGATTATCGGGCCAACGAACCGTACCGGAACAACCATTACTTTTATTCCAGATGACACCATCTTTACAACCATAGAATTCAAATTTGATATCCTCTCCGCCCGTTTGCGGGAATTGGCTTTCCTGAACAAAAAAATCAAGCTCTCCATTGTAGATGAAAGGTTCAAAGAGGCTGACGGTTCATTTAAACAGGAAATATTTTATTCTGAAGCCGGATTATCTGAATTTGTTGATTACCTCGATGGTACCCGCGAAAGGATCATCGATGAGACCATTCACATCTCCACAGAGAAGAATGATGTTCCTGTTGAGATAGCCATGTGTTACAACAACTCTTTCACAGAGAACGTTCACGCTTACGTAAACAATATCAATACCATAGAAGGTGGAACGCACCTGACAGGTTTCAGAAGGGGCCTCACGAGAACGCTCAAGAGCTATGCCGAAAATAGTGGGATGTTCCAGAAACTGAAATTTGAAATATCCGGCGATGACTTCAGGGAAGGATTAACTGCTGTGATTTCCTGTAAAGTTCAGGAACCACAATTCGAGGGTCAGACCAAGACCAAGCTGGGTAACTCAGAGATTAGCGCTTCTGTCGACCAGGCCGTAAGCGAAATGCTCAGCAACTACCTTGAGGAGCATCCTCGTGAAGCTAGAATCATCGTCAACAAGGTTATTTTGGCAGCAACGGCACGTCATGCTGCCCGCAAGGCCAGAGAGCTGGTGCAACGCAAAAATGTACTTACCGGAAGCGGACTGCCCGGAAAACTTGCCGACTGTTCAGAAAAAGATCCGGAGCGATGCGAACTGTTCCTCGTGGAGGGAGATTCAGCAGGTGGTACAGCCAAACAAGGCCGCGACAGAAGTTTTCAGGCTATTCTTCCCTTGCGGGGAAAGATCCTCAATGTGGAAAAAGCGATGCCACACCGGGTTTTCGACAGCGAAGAGATCCGCAACATCTATACCGCACTGGGTGTGTCCATCGGCACGGACGAGGATCCAAAAGAGCTAAACATCTCTAAATTAAGATACAACAAGATTATTATCATGACGGATGCCGACGTCGACGGATCTCACATTGCCACCCTGATCATGACCTTTTTCTTCCGCTACATGCACGATCTGATCATGAACGGACACATCTACATCGCTACTCCGCCGCTCTATCTCGTCAAAAAAGGGAAACAGGAGCAATATTGCTGGACCGAAGCACAACGGTTGAGAATCATCGATGAGTGGGCCAGCGGCAACGAAAAAAGTGTGCACGTGCAGCGCTACAAAGGTTTGGGAGAGATGAACGCTGAACAGCTCTGGGACACAACGATGAATCCGGAAAGACGTACTTTGCGCCAGGTGGAGATCGAAAATGCCGCCGAATCCGATCACGTCTTTTCGATGCTGATGGGCGATGAAGTCCCTCCGCGCAGAAAATTCATCGAAGACAACGCTACTTACGCGAATATTGATGTCTAATTAATTACAAATTAAAGATTACAAATTACAAATTGGATTAGCGCAAGATTAGCAATCCATTTTCTAATTGGCAAATTCAATGGACCATATCTTATAATTTTTAATTTGTAATCTTTAATTTGTAATTCCATGAATTTGTGTGTTTTCTCCTCCTCCAGCAACGCCATTCCTGAAATCTATTTCGAGGAGGCGCGGAAATTGGGTCAGCTCATTGGTGAATCGGGCTGGAACCTGATTTATGGAGGGGCAAATGTTGGTTTGATGCATACATGCGCCGAATCAGCCAGGGAATATGGGTCAAAGACAGTTGGGATTATCCCTGAACTGATTCATGCGCACCGGCTCTCCAGTCCAAACGACCACGAGCAGATCATCACACCCAACATGCGGGAGCGCAAATACCTGATGCGCAAACGTTCCGACGCCTTCGTAGCGCTTCCGGGCGGTTTTGGCACCCTGGAAGAGATTCTGGAAGTGATTACCCTAAAACAGCTAAATTACCATAACAAGGCCGTTGTATTCATCAACACCAATGGTTATTACGACTCCCTTATCGAGCAATTTGAGAAATCCTACCGGGAAACTTTTGCCAAAGAGAGTTACCGCACGATGTATTTTGTCGCCTCCAATTCGGTGGAAGCCATTCATTACCTCTTGCATTACCAGCCTACCGAACCATTGGCAAAATGGTTCAATGTTCCGGACAAAGGGAACGAAAACAAAAACTGACAATTTGTCGCCCTGCCGCTAGCTTCTGATCCCTGACTTGTATTGTTAAAAGAAACGGAGTAACAGTGAAACGAAGACAGGAGGACTATGGGACTAAGAGACTGAGAGACTGTGTGATCACCGACAATGAAAATTCCTCCTTTTTAATTTGTGTAATTTGTGTAATTTGTGGTAAGGAGGGGGTTAATTCTTTTAATCTGTGGTCACTTCCGGGGTTCTAGTTAAAGTTTGTTAATCAGGATTACTTTTGGATACTTTTCTCGTCTAATAGGATATAGTTGCCGATAGAATGGTACAAAATTTGAAACATGTATCCTGTAAATTTTAAAAAGTAATTATTTATGGACACAATTAAAAAGAGTGCATCTTACATCGCATTTGCGTTTATTGGAGCCGTTATCGCTCTCAGTTTGTATTCACATTTTAATTCAAATGACAAACAGACTGTTGTATTGGAACAAAAGCCCATTCAGCTGACCAGCTATCCGCAGCCTGTTTCCTTACCACAGGCTCAATTGCCCGATTTAACCCAGGCTGCCGAAAAGAGTGTTTCGGCCGTGGTGCACATTACTACGAAAACAAAAACCAATGCCTATTATTTTGATGGTGGCAACGATATCTTTGAATACTTTTTCGGTCCCCGGGGCAACACAAGACCGGCACCTCAATTCACTGAAGCTGCGGGTTCAGGCGTAATTATCAGTGAAGATGGCTACATTGTTACAAACAACCACATGGTGGATGGTGCTCAGGATATCTTTGTGATCCTCAATGACAACCGTAAATTTTCAGCCAAAGTTATAGGACGGGATTCAAATACCGACATCGCGCTGGTAAAAATTGAGGCCAAAAACCTGACTGTACTCCCCTGGGGAGATTCTGAAGCGCTCAGATTGGGGGAATGGGTACTGGCAGTTGGAAATCCTTTCAACCTTACCTCTACTGTAACGGCGGGAATCGTAAGCGCCAAATCGAGAAGTATTGGTATCATGAGTGGCCAAATGCCAATGGAGTCTTTTATTCAAACGGATGCTGCAGTAAATCCGGGCAACAGTGGTGGTGCATTGGTTAATAGCCGTGGCGAACTGGTCGGTATCAACACAGCCATAGCTTCCCGTACAGGTTCATATTCTGGTTACTCCTTTGCCATCCCTGCTTCAATTGTCCACAAAGTAGTGGAAGATTTGAGGAAATACGGGGAAGTTCAAAGAGCCTTGTTAGGTGTAAGCATCAAAGATATTGATGACAAATTGGCTAAAGACGAGAAACTCGACAGAATGGAAGGAATCTACGTTCAAGAAACATTCGATGATGGAGCAGCCAGAACAGCCGGTATCAAAAAGGGTGATGTTATTGTAGCGCTGAACGCGACAAAAGTCAATTCTGTTGCTCAGCTTCAGGAGCAAGTAGGTAAACACCGCCCTGGAGATCAAGTAGTAGTTACGGTCAGGAGAGATGGCGCTGAAAAGGTGTTCAATGTCACATTAAAAAACACCAAAGGCAATACCTCCATCGTGAAAGAGAGTCTCTCTTTGCTGGGGGCCGAATTTGGGGATATTTCCCAAAAGGACAAAGATCGGCTGAATATCGACCAGGGAGTCCAAATTTTGAAGATTACCAGTGGAAAATTAAAAAATGTTGGGGTTAGGCCCGGATTTATCATCACCGATGTAAACAAAATCAGTGTCGGAAGCGTTGAAGACATCAAGCGGGTCATCTCACAGAGCAGCGATAAAAAACCTGTTTTGATCGAAGGTGTTTACCCCGATGGCAAATGGACCTATTATGTTTTTAATTTAAACGAATAATTCGTATATTGTAACGAAAG
>CAYHQN010000127.1:0-12432 GCA_964358545.1 uncultured Tangfeifania sp.
TTAATTAAAAACAAAAACACTTTTCGGAGTGGACTCAAGATTAAAGATTAAAAATTACAAATTAAAAGACCTTGATTGCAGTTTAATATACTTTAAGCACTTTATTTAAAGAAAATAATAAATAATGTACTAACTTTGTAATTACAAATAATACATTTTAGTTATGGACATTTCGGTAGTACAGATAGGTAATTCCAAAGGTATCAGGTTGAGTAAGACGCTGATTGAAAAGTACCATATAAAAGATACTGTTGAACTTGTATTGGAGGAAGGGTACATCATTCTGAAACCGAAAACTGCACCCAGAAAAGGATGGGAAGAAGCATTTCAAGCTGCGCATGAAAATGGTGACGATAATTCATTGATACCTGATGTATTTGATGATGAAACATTTGACGAATGGAAATAAGACAATATGACATTGTTTTGGTGAATCTTGATCCAACTATCGGAAGTGAGATACGAAAGACCCGTCCGTGCGCCGTTATTTCGCCCAATGAGATGAATCAATTTTTAAATACAATCGTAATTGCGCCAATGACAAGCCAAATAAAATTGTTTCCAACCAGGGTAAAAGTCAATCATGACAATAAAATTGGTTGGATTGTCATAGATCAGATAAGAACCATTGATAAACAAAGGGTGATCAGAATTCTTGATCATTTGACATATAGAGAGATTGAAAAGGTTAAGTCTGTATTAAAAGAAACTTATGTTGATTAATAATTAAAAACATGAAGGAAAGAAACGAGTTAATCAGGGTGTTTACAGGGAGCGAAGTTTCAACAATCATGCTTCAAGGCGCATTGGATGAAATTGGAATTGGTTCAATGGTGCAAAATGATTCCCAATCGGGTATGTCGGCAGGCATTGGCGGATTCCCCTCCTTCGTTGACCTCTATATTCAACAATCCGACCTGAAAAATGCGGAACCTTTGATCAACGAATTCACGAAGGCAAATAATTAATAAACTGCATAAGAACCAGGTACTTTAGTCACTTTAGTTCACCTTAGTCACTCTAGTCACTTTTCTTAAAAAAGAATAAAATATAACAAACAAAGCAATCATGCAAAACTTGCAAATCATACCGCTCGATTACTACATCTTCTTCTGTTCGGCGCTCTTTGCCATCGGGGTTGTAGGGGTATTGGTCAAGCGCAATGCCTTGGTCATTTTTATGTCGATTGAGCTGATGCTGAACTCTGCCAACCTGCTTTTGGCGGCCTTTTCGGCCTACCGGAATGATCCGGCCGGACAAATTTTTGTCTTCTTCATCATGGTGGTGGCGGCTGCCGAGGTAGCCATCGGACTGGCCCTGCTGGTTATGATCTACCGGTCGACCCACACCATCGATATCAATGTGCTCAACAAACTAAAATGGTAAACGCAAAGATTTATTAATATGTTTGAATATATTTGGCTGGTACCGCTTTTCCCTCTGATAGGATTCCTGCTGATCGCCTTTAATTTCAAGAGGTTCAAAGGAATTGCCGCAGGGGTAACAGCATCTGTGATGGTACTGATTCCATTCCTCATTTCCCTGGTACTCTTAAGCAATCTGCTTGCTGGTGCACCTGCAAGGACAGTCGAACTGTTTAGCTGGATCAGTTTTGACAAACTTTCCATCCCGTTTTCATTTCTGGTCGACAGGCTCTCTGTCCTGATGTTGCTCATCGTAACAGGAGTGGGTTTTCTGATCCATGTTTATTCCATCGGATACATGAAGGAGGATACCGGTTTCAACCGTTTCTTCTCCTACATGAACCTTTTCGTTTTCTTCATGCTGTTGCTGGTTTTGGGTTCCAACTACCTGATCCTCTTTATCGGATGGGAGGGTGTCGGCCTATCTTCCTACCTGCTGATAGGTTTCTGGTTCAAAAACCAGGAGTACAACAATGCAGCCAAGAAGGCATTTATCATGAACCGCATCGGAGACCTTGGTTTTCTGCTTGCCCTTTTCCTCTTGGTTAAAACATTCGGGACCCTGAATTTTGAGGAGATATTCGCGCAAATATCATCTGTTCCGATCCGGACTTCAACCATCACGCTCATTACACTGCTGTTGTTTGCAGGAGCGATAGGTAAAAGCGCTCAGATACCGCTCTTTACCTGGCTCCCGGATGCCATGGCCGGACCAACGCCTGTATCTGCTTTGATCCACGCTGCCACCATGGTAACAGCAGGAATCTACATGATCGCCCGTTCAAACCTGCTGTTTGTGATGGCCCCCATAACAATGATGACTATTTCAGTAATCGGAATTGCGACGGCCCTGATGGCAGGAGCCATTGCCATCTACCAGAATGATATCAAGAAAATATTGGCCTATTCGACTGTCAGTCAGCTTGGTTTTATGTTTGTCGCGCTTGGTTCAGGAGCATTTACAGGCGCCATGTTCCACCTTACCACCCACGCTTTCTTTAAGGCCCTGCTCTTTCTCGCGGCAGGAAGTGTAATCCATGCGCTTCACGGGGAGCAGGATATCCGCAAAATGGGTGGACTCAAAGATAAAATTCCGGTTACATTTTGGCTGTTTCTGATTGGTACACTGGCCATTGCAGGTATTCCACCGCTATCGGGATTCTTTTCCAAGGATATGATCCTGTTGGGTACGTTTCACGCTAGTCCGGTATTGTGGGTTTTGTCTGTCATAGCCGCCCTGATGACTGCCATTTACATGTTCCGGCTTTTGTATGTTGTATTTTGGGGCAAAGCTACTGTGGTTGAGAATCCAATGCATCCTGTTCATGAATCACCCAAAACCATGACGGTTCCAATGACCATTCTGGCTGTTTTGGCTGTTTTTGGTGGATTGCTGGGAGTACCTCATTTGTTTGGCGGAGAAGATAGAATTCAGTCATTTTTAGCATCTAATTTCTCTGCATCAGAATCTCTTTTGAAACACGGAGAAGCAGCATCGGAAGGACAAACAGAACTCTGGCTGATGATCATTCCGTTGTTACTGATCCTTGGACTGATCTATCTGGCCTGGTCCCGTTTTGTGAAAAACAGATCCATTGCCCAGGATGAACCGGAAAGGTCATTTGTGGCAAATCTGGCATACCGAAAATTCTATGTCGACGAATTGTACCATCAACTAATCGAGAACCCGGTGGCAAATTTATCAACCCTCTTTCATGATGTGATTGAAATTAAGGTGATTGATAGAGTTATCGACCAGACCGGAGTTTTCGTCGTGTGGATTGGGCGGAACATTCGTTACATGCAAACAGGGAATGTGGGGGCCTATCTTTTCTACATGGTCATCAGCATTATCCTGATTTTATTCTTTAATCTGTTTAATAAATAACCATGTTAACAGGATTACTCATCTCACTGCCGCTGATCTTCTCTTTGCTGCTTTTCGCGATAAAGGATCAACCCGTGCTGAGCAGAAAAATCGCTCTTGCCGCCTCGTTGCTCACTTTTGCGGTTGGGGTTTTGATATTGCTCAAGTATCTCTCAAATCCAGCTGGTTATCCGTTGTTTCATCCCGATATCTTTCACTCGTTGGGGATCGAATTTACAATCGGAATGGATGGTTTAAGCATGCTTCTGGTGCTGTTGACCACCTTTCTGTTTCCCATCATCATTTACAGTGGTTTTGGAAGTGGTGTTGAACGGCGAAGTACTTTCTACGCTTTGATTCTCCTGATGGAGATGGCTTTGATAGGAGTTTTCACGACAACCGATATCCTGTTGTTCTACATCTTTTGGGAATTGGCGCTCATCCCGATCTTTTTCGTCTCAATATTATGGGGCGGGCAGAATGCACGCAGCATCACTTTCAAATTCTTTATGTACACTTTGGTGGGAGGTCTTTTGATGCTGGTCGCCATTGTATTCCTTTACGTTCAGACGCCTGGAGGGCACTCATTCGCTTTCGCTGATTTTTACAAGGTGGTACTGGATCCTGCTGCGCAAAAATGGCTCTTCCTGGCATTTTTTGCAGCTTTTGCCATTAAAATGCCGATTTTCCCGTTTCATACCTGGCAACCAGACCTTTATTTTTCTGCTCCGACCCAGGGAACCATGCTGTTGGCCGGTATCATGCTGAAAATGGGGGTTTATGGAGTGCTGCGTTTCGTGCTGCCACTCTTTCCGGTAGCCCTTAATGATTACGCGTTTTTTGCCATTGTGTTGTCGGTAACCGGCATCGTCTACGCCTCCGTCATTGCAATTCGGCAAAAGGAGCTGAAAAGGCTGATTGCTTACTCATCGCTGGCCCATGTCGGACTGATCGCAGCCGGCGTCTTTTCCAGGACCGTCAACGGACTGGAAGGATCTATGCTGCAAATGATTTCGCACGGGGTCAATATTGTAGGATTGTTTTTCTGCTACGAAATTATCGTTCGCCGAACGAAAACAGGTGAGATTGCATCATTGGGAGGTATCGCTTCCAAAGCACCCATATTTGCCGCATTTTTTATGATTATCCTTCTTGGCAGTATTTCGTTGCCTTTGACAAATAGTTTCATTGGCGAATTTTTATTGCTGCTGGGTGTTTTTGAATACAATGTTTACCTGGCTGCCGTAGCCGGATTGACCATCATCCTGGGCGCTGTTTACATGCTTTGGATGTACCAGCGGACCATGTACGGAGAGGTCACAGAAGCAACTGCAGGATTTACTGATCTAACCCGGCAGGAGATGGCTGTTTTGGTTCCAATCGTGGTGATAATTCTTTGGATTGGAATCTATCCCCATATGTTCCTGGGACTGGCAGAACCGGCAGTAAAAAGTATATTGATGATTCCTTGAAAATAATTGGAAAATGTGGAAATGTGGAAATGTGGAAATGAGGGAATTCCGGGATATCATAACATTTCAAACATTTTAAACGATATAAACATTTCAAACGATTGAGTTTATCTGATATTAAAAAACTAAATATTTAGCATGCAAGCAATTGTCGCCCTTACCATATTGGCAGTTTTAGTAATGTTTTTCGGGGTACGAAAAATGAAAAAAGTTTTGCTGCCACTGCTTTTTGTTGGTCTTATTATTACCATGATATTGAATATCAGTCAATGGAACACTTCTGTCCATTACTTCAATGAGATGTTCATCGCTGATAACTTCAGCATCGCCTTCAGCGCCATTTTGATTCTGATCGGTATTTTGATCTTCATGTTTGCCAATATCTATTACAAAGGGGTTGAGCGACCGCTGGAAGATATTTATGCATTGATCCTTTTTGCCTTAATCGGGGGGATTGTGATGGCCTCTTTCGGCAACCTGATTCTCTTTTTTATAGGCCTCGAAACCCTGTCGATCTCTTTTTACGTTTTGGCAGGCAGCAAGAAATTCGATATTGCCTCCAACGAGGCTGCCATGAAATATTTCCTGACCGGATCATTTGCAACAGGCTTCCTGCTTTTTGGCATTGCGCTGGTTTATGGCGCTTCCGGCTCTTTTAACCTGGAGGCCATCAATGCTTACGTTGTCTCCTGCAAAGGAACAGTTCCCATGTTGTTCATTGCAGGTATGCTGCTGATCTTCGTTGGGATGTCTTTCAAGATTGCCGCGGTTCCGTTCCATTTCTGGTCGCCCGATGTCTACACCGGATCGCCTACCCTGATTACGGCTTTCATGACCACAGCCGGGAAAGTAGCCAGTGTTGCGGCCTTTTACCGACTGATCTCCATCGCTTTTATTTCTTTGCACACAGAACTGGTTGCAACTTTGACAGTCTTATCGGTTGCGACGATTATCGTTGGAAACCTCTCCGCGGTCTACCAGGACAACCTGAAACGTATGTTTGCCTATTCGGGAGTTGCGCAATCGGGGTACTTGCTGATGGCGATGATCGTTTTAGGACCAAAATCGGCGGGAATTTTGCTCTTTTTTGTACTCTCCTATGTCATAGCCACCATTACCGCTTTTGCTGTTTTAATGCTGATCAGGGAGGAGCGGGGGACCTTTTTCATTCCTGCCTTCCGGGGATTGGCCAAGAATAACCCTGTGGAGGCCTTTGCCATGGCCATTGCCATGATGTCGCTGGCCGGGATTCCGCCATTGGCCGGCTTTATGGCCAAATACAATCTCTTTGCACTGGCTGCCGAAGGTGGTTACACCTGGTTGGTGGTGGTCGCGATCATTGGTTCCATGATCAGCATCTATTTCTATTTCAAGCCAATCATGGCCAGCTATTTCTCAGAGGGGGAGCCACAACACAAAATTGAATCGAGTATCAATTTCAAGTTCAACATCATCCTGTGTACTGTTTTGATGATCGTGCTGGGATTTCTGCCAAAGATGATCATTAATTTGCTCTAATCTTTATACACAGAGTTGCACGGAGGAGCACAGAGTTTCACAGAGAGAATGTGCTGATGTGCTAATGTGCTAATTTGCTGATGAGAAACTTAAAATCTTTGACAAGAAAGCATTGAACCAGTCCCAGAGCGAAGTTCAAGGGTTCAAACCGACCAATTTGTCTCAATTGAGAACGAAGTTCAAAAAGTTGAACAAAACCTGTGTTAAATCCCAAAGGGATTGAATGTGATTAGCCCCGGGTGGAGCGAAGCGGAACCCGGGGTATGCGATTAATGATTGACAACCGTCCGTGGTAGCATTCAAAAAAAAACTATAATTTAATTCGGACGGAAGGGGTTGGGATTCGAAAGATGGGGAGATTCCACATTTTCCAATTTTCACATTCTTTTTATTCCGGCTTGAATATAAAGTAGACAGCCAAAATTAACCTTTCATTTTATCAGGATCTTGTCTGGAATCAAAAATATCTGTAATATAAATATACTCACTAACAACTCTGTAAATTATCTTGTAATGGCTTTCAACTAAACGCCGATGCCCTAATCCCAAATGTTCTAAAAATGGTTCTTTCTGGCCTTTTAATGGTTGCAACAGCAAAGTATCTGCATGATCTAAAATCCGATCCCGGATTTCTATCAATTTTTCATGAGAGACCTTTATGGCAATAAACTCCAATGCTTCTTCAAGGCTGACAAGTGCCTGTTCTGTATATACAAGCCTCATTACTTGAGAACATCATTAGTTCTCTGTGCAATTTCAGATCTGGAAAATACCTTTCCATCATGAATATCGTTTTCCGATTTTTCAGCTCGACTTATTAGTTTTGTTTTTAAAACTTCTTCTTTGCGAAGTGTTTCATAAAACTGATTAATTAAGCTTTCATCTAACTGATGTAAGTGACTATGGATAAAATCCCTTTTTTCGACTACATTCATAATTTCCATTCTTTTATCTCCTGCAAATTTAATGTTTTTAGCTTATTTTTAGTTACGGTTCAAGAGAAAAGCAATGGTATCACGATTTGGGAAGGACTTTGTAGCCGTTTGGAAGCATTGAGTAATCATTTGGAAGGGCTAAGTAGCCGTTTGGAAGCCTTCAGAAACCGTTGCCGGATGTTATATATGGGTTTGGAAACAATAAGTTAGCAATTCCGGAGCGTAAGGTGACCGTTGGAAGCCTTCAGTAGCAGTTGCCGGATGTTAGGTAAGCATTTGGAAGCAGTAAATAGAGAGTTTGAAGTAGATTGTGTAATTTCTATTTTCGTCTTATTCTCAGTGTATTACTGTTATGAAAATGTAGTCTTGGGGGGCAATTGTACGGGCACGGATTGCAAATCCGCGCCAACGGGGGAGAGCCACAACACAAAATTGAATCGAGCATCAATTTCAAGTTCAACATCATCCTGTGTACTGTTTTGATGATCATGCTGGGATTTTTGCCACAACTGATTATCAATCTGCTTTGAAGATTCCCTACAAGGTTGCATAGAGCACAGAGATACTCGGAGAAAGCCTGTAACGTACCAGTAGGGTGTAGATTTACCCCAGCTAATCGAGATATTCCTTTATCGTCTTGAAGCTCTCCAATGAACTTTGAATGTTTTCTATAATTTCGTCAATTAAGGTTTCCGGTTCGGGCAGATTTTCCAGATCTATCAGGTTATCGTCTTTTAGCCATGTGATGTCCAGATTCGTTTTATCTCTCGCAATCAGATAATCGTATGAATATTTCCGCCAACGGCCTTCCGGATTTTCTTTTTCGCGAAACGTTTCAATTCTCAACAAAATGTTCTCCGGTTTATAGCAGGCTACAAAATCCTTGAGATGTTCGTATTTAAGCGGATTCTTTTTAGGTGTATGACGAATGTTAGTTCGGTAATCGTAATACCAAACCTCTTTTGTCGCAGGCTTTCCCAATTTTTCCTGTTTCTCAAAGAAAAGCACATTGGCTTTTACCCCTTGCGCATAGAAGATTCCGGTTGGCAAACGCAAAATAGTATGTAGGTCTAATTCCTCCAGTAGTTTTTTTCGTATTGTTTCTCCGGCACCACCTTCAAACAAAACATTATCAGGAAGTACCACAGCTGCGCGTCCATTCTTTTCGAGCATTGTTACAATGTGTTGCAAAAAAGCCAGTTGTTTATTACTGGTAGTTACCCAAAAATCCTTACGCAGAAAATATCCGTCTTTGTCAGCCTGTTTCTCATCGATTGTAGGTATATCACTGCTGCTTTTCCCAAACGGAGGATTCGCTAATACAATTTTTGCCTTCTTTGCTTTGTCAACTTTAAGACTGTCTTCGACTTTTATATCAGGAGTTTCTTTCAAGTCTCCAACCCCGTGTAAAAACAGGTTCATCAGACACAAGCGTGCAGTAGATTTTTCAATTTCCCAACCGTGAAATGTTTCAAAGCTAATTGTATTTTTATCTTTTCCTGAAAGCGGTTTTTTATATAGGTAATCTAATGCTCCAAGAAAAAAGCCCCCGGTTCCACATGATGGATCTGCGATAGTTTCACCCACCTTGGGTTGGATGCATTCGACCATTGCTTTGATCACTGAACGTGGTGTAAAATACTGTCCGGCACCACTATTCTCAGCATTCTTTTGCAACAACGATTCGTAAATTTCCCCCTTGATATCAACATCTTTGCTTGTCCAATTCTCTTCGCCAATCAGAGTGATCAACTTTTTCAACTTGGCTGAGTCATGTATTTTATTTTGTGCCCCATCAAAAATCAATTTAAGCATTCCTCCAGATTCGGCCAATTTTTTCAAAATATCTTCATACTGACCAGACAAAACTCCTTTTACTTTTCCGTTAAAACTTTTCCAGTTATAATCTTCCGGAAGATTATATTGCGCCTCATTTTCATCGGCCATTTTCAGAAACAATAAATAAGTTAATTGTTCCAGGTAATCACCATAACCCAGGCCATCATCCCGGAGAGTGTCGCAGAACGACCATATTTTAGCTACCAGTGTATTGGTTGTCATTTTCCTCTTTCTTTTAATTCTTTCAAAAAATGTGGATGTATTTGATAGGCTCCTTTTTTCGGTATACCTTGATATACAATTAGATTGTTTTTCTTTAATATTGCCATATCTCGTTGCGCTTGTGCTCTCTTTACAGTAAATTGATCAGTAATTTCGGGTAAACGGATTTCTCCATTTTTGAAAACAAAGATCAATTCATTTATTAATCTTTGTTTTGTAGCATTTCTTACATCATTTATTCTATTATTTACAGCATCAACTATCGTACTAAATTCGGGTACAGCATCAACTTTAGCAACATTTACAGCATCAACTATCGTACTAAATTCGGGTACAGCATCAACTTTAGCAACATTTACAACATCAACTATAGCAACTTTCTCAATTAAAGTATCAGTTAGCGATTCATCCAAAGGAATAATGGTTTTGAATACTGCCCCTTCAATAAACTGCGGGTGGTCGTGGCCGGAATAGGCTTTCAGATAACGGTTGATGTTGAGCACTCCGGAACCCAGTTCGTCGAAACGCCCGAGTTGCATAAAGAATTTGGCAATGGTGGGGTTCTTGGGGAATGGTTTGAAGTTTTCCATCGAAATAGGTCCTTCTCCATGGGGAACATTGGCATTCTCTGTAACCACCGCGGTTTTGGTTATTACAAATGTGGTCGGATAAGCATTGGTGTATTCGCGGTGAACCAATATGTTGGCGACAAGTTCACGGAAAATGATGGTACGCAAGCTCCGGCGCTGATCACCTTCCAGATAAAACTTATCAGGCAGATGTTTGGCCACAAAGTCAAGCAACTGCTCATAAGCCTCAATCAGGTTGGTTTGGATGTACAAACGGTCGTCGTAACGGTCGGTGTTTTCCCGGCGAACTAACGCATCTACTTTGAAATGTGGCACCACACTTTGGATGGCCTCATCTTTCCCAAGTAATAAAACGGCAGCCAACGTGTAGCCCTCTTCTCCCGTTTTATAATCGCGATCCCACAGCCCGGCCATCTTCAGCATTTGTTCATTGTTTAACTCCAGCCAGGGATGGTCGGCATTGTAACTGCGTATCAGGTTGCGCACCTTGGGGAAAAGCGACAAATTAAAATCTTCAAACCGAAATGCCGTATAAATAATCCCTTCGGTGTAATGGTTCCGTTTTCTGTTGTACAATTCGGCGATTTGCTGGGCATCTTTCACCCAAAAATCGCCATCATTGCTGCGGTCGTATATTTTTCCGGCGGATTGGTGTACCTGGGAACTTTCGGGAATCTGAAGATGAATCACACTGAACTCATCTATCACATGAACTTTAGGGAAAAGTATAAACGGAGGATTGATCTTTTGAGGATTATTGCTCAAGTTGGCAATATGGCCAACCATTTCGTTCACCTTTTCCTGTTTGATACCTGTAATATTTCCCCAGTCGTCAGCACCCAAAATAATATCGCCACCTGTGCGGTTAAGCATGGCACAAATGGTTTCAAACAAGTTTTCAGGCAGTTTCATTTGTGCCTGTTTAAACTCGTTGCGAATCCCTTCGCCTTGTTTCAGAATATTTTTGATGCGTTCAACGGTCATAAGCATTATTTTTCTTCCAATATGGCAAAAGCCCAATTTTCACCAGATGCACGTAAGCATGAACGAACTGTAGCGGTCAATTCTTGATTTGGTTTTAAAAAATGTCTGATCAGATCTTTCTCTGCATCTAATTTCATTTTGTTTTCTTTTGTCGGTATTTCATTGTAAGCAACATCTAAGTTTTTTACCTTATATATAAGATCAATAACTTCCTGATATTTGATCATCCGTTCCTCCTTTAAATCAGGGTAATTTAGGTCCAAATATTCGATTGTATATTTAGCTCTTTCGTTATTCCAAGTTTTTTCTGGATAAAGTGGTCGGATTTTACCTTCATTATCGAAATTTAATAATCCAATATCTTCTTTTACTGTTGGATCAAGAAAGTAATAAACTTCATCATTAATTGGCCCAGGTTTTTCTACTTTATTTGTTCTTACTGCAAAATGGTCTTTCTTTTTCGTGTTTCCAACACTACCAGACAACCTATAATTTTTATAATCAAAAGTTAACCACCAATAGCCATCTAATTCCGTTCCATCTATTTCAACTGTCTGCTTTTTAGGTCTAAAATGATCAACGTGATAATGAGAGAATGGATTTCTCGTTTCAGAATACCAACATTTATTGAATGAAAGGTTTCTTAATGAAGGTTTAAACAATTTCCAATACCAATGGTATTTGTCAATTAATTTATTCCTTTCAGTGATCGACCCTGAATTTTTTAATTCTTCCAATAACTCTTTTGCCTTGTCCTCCCATTTAGGATTGCTAATTACAAGTTTATTAAGGTCAATGTGCATCATAATGTTGACTGTCTTTTTTTCATTCTCTCAATAATATAGTCAGAATAAAGTGGATCCTTAAAATTATGATTGAATCCCATTTGACTTAGCTCTTCAAAAAGTTCTTTTAATCTTTTTTGTCCGTCATCAGTTAATTCTCCAATACTTTGTTTATACATCAAAATATTTCTCTCTTCCAATAATCCATTTGTTTCCCTGTCAACAATAGTCTTAAGCCCGAAAAGTTCACTTGTCAAAATACCAGCAACGCCTAATCCTTTGGGGTTTACGTCTGGTTCTATCACAACAGTATGGCCAGTTTCTTTATCTTTCTGGAAAATCCGAACCTGGGATTTATCCATACTTCCAATTACCAATGGATCATGAGTATTAATAATAATTTGAGTAGAGGTGTCTTCCTCCTCCGAATCATTATTTTCGTTTGTGGCCTGTTTAGATTTTACAAGTGTTTTAAGAAAATGTAGATAGTCATACTTCCAAATCGGATTCAAGTGAGTATCTGGCTCATCAAGTAAAATAAGCGATTCTTCTTCCCTTGTAAATATAAGTAAACCAATGACGGTAAGTAATTGTTGTTCTCCCTCACTTAATTCTTTGAAAATTACTTTTCCATCGACCTTTTTTCTGACACGCACCCGAACTTCTTCCAACAATTCAGAAATATACGTACTTTCAAGAGCTTTAAACAAATCTGTGTTGTTGGGCTCTATCTTTAAATCCCTAAAGTATTTTTCTGAGAATTGATGTAGCTTCTCTTTTCCAGTAATATATAGGT
>CAYHQN010000128.1:0-12380 GCA_964358545.1 uncultured Tangfeifania sp.
TTTCGTCCATGTATACCTCTTTGACAACCTCTCTGGCGCGGATGATGTCGGCAGGGGTTACCACCGCATTTGCCCTTGGGAACCGCTTCATCAGGTTGAGCTGGATAATCAGTTTCTCTTCCTCTTTCTTGGGATAGTTCAACACCACCTTCAGCATAAATCGGTCGACCTGTGCTTCCGGAAGACGGTAGGTCCCCTCCTGTTCGATGGGATTTTGGGTGGCCATGACCAGAAAAAGGTTGTCCAGTTTATAAGTAGTGTCACCGATGGTAATCTGACGCTCCTGCATCGCTTCGAGCAGCGCAGATTGAACCTTGGCAGGTGCACGGTTGATCTCATCTGCCAATACAAAGTTGGTGAAGATAGGCCCTTTCCTGACCATAAACTCCTCTTTCTTCTGACTGTAAATCATCGTACCGAGCAAGTCGGCAGGGAGCAGGTCGGGTGTAAACTGAATACGTGCAAATTTTGCATCAATGGTCTGTGCCAGAGTGTTGATTGCCAATGTTTTTGCCAATCCGGGAACACCTTCCAGCAAGATGTGCCCATCCGACAACAAACCGATCAGTAAACTCTCCACCAAATGTTTCTGTCCGACGATAACCTTATTCATCTCCATGGAGATAAGGTCTACAAACGAGCTTTCACGTTGGATGCGTTCGTTCAACTCCCGAATATCAACTTTTTGATCCATAATCTTAAGGATGATTTATAAATATAAATGTTAAAACGGAACCAAAAATAGTATTTTGAACCGTTTCATAAAATGCGAATCTATTAAAAAATGTTAACCACTATAGATTATACAAATAAACACAAATAAAACCCCGGCGTTACCACAGATTACACAAATTACACAGATTTATGAATATTTGGGTATTGAAGCAAGGCGAAATTCACAATTGACTTGGTCAGTGGCACCAGAATTGGATTATATAAACCTTATTTTTATCTATAATCTTAGTAGAAAGGATATTAGATTAAGACATTAATCTTATTATCTTATTAAAAAGGATCTTGAATGGTAATATTGTAAATGTTCAATGATTGAAATTTAATAAGATAATAAGGTTGGGATTTGTTGGGGTCTGTTTTTCTACTAAGATTGCCTTAAAAAATAAGGTTTTATATAATCGGGATATGGTTCAATTGTTTTTGATAACAACAGTTTCACACATTTGAATACCAAGAATTCATATCAAATGTGTTATTTTACATTCAGATTTGTTTTTATAATCTGTGTAATTTGTGTAATCTGTGGTAAGGTCGGGGTTATTCGTATAATCCTGTTTAATCTGTGCAATCATGCGGTATTTTATTCAGCTTTCATACGACGGAACCAACTACCATGGTTGGCAGATCCAACAGAACGTACATTCTGTTCAGGAGGAGGTTGAGAAAGCCCTTGCCGTGATTGCACGCGAAAAGATTGAGTTGGTTGGGGCAGGGCGCACAGATACCGGGGTTCATGCAGCCTTTTACATCGCCCATTTTGACAGCATCCATGAAGGTTTGGCGGATGAAAACATGCTCTTCAAACTCAATTGCCTGCTGCCTTCCGATATTGCTGTTCAGAAAATCTATCCGGTGAAGGCTGATACACATGCCAGGTTCGACGCCACCTACCGGGAATACAAATATTACATTTCACGCACAAAGGATCCTTTCACCCATGCCTACGCCGAAAAAGAGAGCCGGAAACTGAATATGGAGCTGATGAACGAAGCCGCCAAACTGCTCTTCGAAGCGGAGGACTTTACCAGTTTCAGCAAGCTGGGCAGTGATGTGAAGACCAACAATTGCAAGGTAACCAAGGCTTTTTGGGAAGAGAAATGGGATCAATTGGTTTTTACCATCCGTGCAGACAGGTTTCTGCGCAACATGGTCAGGGCGATCGTCGGAACATTGCTCGAAGTTGGACTGGGGAAAATGACCATTGCCGGATTCAAGTCTGTCATTGACAAGAAAGACCGCAGCAACGCCGGCGTCAGCGTAGCCGCGAAGGGATTGTTCCTGGTAGACATCGGGTACCCGCCTAACACAATGTGAAAATTGGAAAATGTGGAAATGTGAAAATGATCGCTACGTACAAATGCTGTGCTAATTTCCACATTTCCACATTTTCCAATTTTCACATTATTACTCATTCCAAATCCCCCACGCGGCCAGCGCTTGGAGCTCGAGCATATCCGATCCGTTCTTGGTGGCAGCGCCGCGGTCGGCTCCTTTTTGAAGGAATTGAGTAACGGCAGGATTGTAAACCAGGTCGAAGAGCAAATGCTTGTCGGTCAGGTATTCATAAGGAATCTCCGGGAAATTTTCCGTTTTGGGATAGGTGCCGAGCGGTGTCGTGTTGACCACAACAGAATACTCCTGCATGATCGCTTCGGTTAGCTGACTGTAGGAGATGGAGACTCCGGCTTTGGCCTCCCGTGAAACAAGTTGCGTCGAAATTGAGAGGTCGTTCAAGGTAGCGACGATGGCTTTGGAGGCGCCGCCGGTGCCCAGTACCAGTGCCTTTTTGTGATGTGGCTTTAAAAGCGGAAGGATCGAGTTGCGAAAGCCGATCAGGTCGGTGTTGAAGCCTTTGAGTGAGATTTTCCAGCCGTTTCTGTCGATTTTTACCGTATTGACGGCTTGGATGGCAGCAGCTTTGGAATCACAGCTATCCAGGTAGGGAATGACGGCCTCTTTGTAAGGGATGGTGACATTAAAACCGACCAGATTTGGATGCTCTCTGATGATGGCAGGCAACATAGAAATGTCACTGATTTCGAAATTGAGGTATTCAGCATCGATCCAATTATCAGCAAAATACTGGGTGAAGAATCTCTTCGAAAAGGAGTGGGATAGCGGAAATCCGATCAGTCCGTATTGTTTCATCGTGTAAGTTGTATGCCTATTCTTAACCGCTTAAAGATTAGTTGACTCTCCTCCAAGATAACTGTATTTTGCTATCAGTTCAGTCACCCATTCGAGCAGCAGGAAAGTTGGAAAGTTCTCCAAAAAGTCGACATGAGCGGGGTAATCTTCGGTCAGGGCAGCTTCGAGTTTATCTTTGGCCAACTCAAAATTGTCTAAAAAGATATAGAATCCAGCTTGCCGGTAAAGTATTGCAGCACAGGCAGCTTCTGTATTTTCCGCATCTTCCAGAATCTTTACCGCCTCTTCAAAGAGGTTGTTGTTGAACATCAGGTCGGCATAGGAAAGCCAATATTCCGGAATTTCGTCATCCAGTTCGAGCGCTTTGAGATAGGCCAGTTTGGCCTCTTTGAAGTTGCCCAGCGCGGCATTGGCTTTGCCCAGCGCATTCCAGCATTCAGCACAATCCGGATTGATCTCGATAGATTTTTTAAGAAGTGGTACTGCCTCGTCCGATTTGTCACAAATAAGCATGACCAGTCCGGCGCCAAACCAGCCATCAGAGCAATTTGGCTCCATTCGGATGGTTTTGTCGTAAAAAAGGCCCGCGTTTTCATAATCGTCGAGCTGGAAATAGCAATCAGCCAGATAGAGGTGCGCATCGACTGAATCGGGATCTACTTTAAGGTATTCGAGGTAGGTGGCAATGGAATCCTGAAAACGCTCAATCGCCGATAAGGCATTGGCCTTGTTGAAGATAGCGGCTGCATAGTTTGCATCAATCGCGAGGGCAAAGTCGTAGGATTCGATGGCCTGAGGGTATTCCTCGAGACGGTTGTAAATAATCCCAAGATTGTACCAGGCCGATTCGGAAAAGGGATCGATGTCGAGGTATTTGTTGTAATATTCAATGGCTTTCGCATCGTCCCCAACCTTTTCGAAACAGAACGCAAGATCATAGAGAACCGGATCGTGCTCGGGATTCTCGTCGAGGGCTTTTTTCAGATAGATTAGCGCTTCTTCGTAAGCTCCTGTTTGAATGAAAGATATGCCAATATTGTAGAGCAGCTCATCGCGATCTTCGAAGGCGTTCTGCTCGGCCTTTTTAAAATATTCAGTAGCCTGATGGTGTTCTCCCTTCAGGTTGTGGCAGGTTCCCAGCATCATCATCACATCGGGATTGGAAGGTTCCATCTCTTCAAGCTGCTTTAACAAGTGAATGGCCTTTTGAAGTTTGAGCTGGGAAAGAAAGATTTGCGCTTTTTTTACCTTGACGATGATGGAGTTGGGATGTTGCCGAAGGGCGATTTCGCATGCCTGTAAAGCATTGGAAAACTGACTCTTATCGATGTATTGATCGGCGATAAATTCAAAATCGGCCACATCAAAAAATTCGGTACGTTGTTCCGTCAGCATCTGTTTGTAACGCCTCAAAACAGCGGCAAATTCTTTGCTTTCAAAATTATCCCTGGACTCTTCCCACATCATGTCATACTTCTTAAAATCGTGACAAAGGTAATCAAAAAGGCTTAAAGCGGTTGATGCTCCGGCCTTAAAAGGTCGTTGATAGTTTTTACCGGATTGAAAGTTATGGGTGGAACCTCTGCAAAAATGGTGATCCAATCCGACATGGCGCCATTCCAAAGTCCGGGTAATTCCTGTGCTTTCAGAGGTTTCCCATCTTTCGATTTGGAGGAGATGAAACCGGTTTCGGGATCCCTGAAATCGGGAAGTGAAAATTTTTCGCCTTTGTAATTGCGAACACCGCAAACCAGATCAACCGGATTGAAATGGGTCGCATGGGAGGCGATGGCAGCCTGCTGCGGATCTTTCAGGTCGATCTGACTGCTTTCGACCACCTGAAGAGTGATGGTGCCGTCTGCCTGGATAGTCCAGAAAGGTCCGCCACCCGGTTCCCCTTCGTTCTTAACCATACCGCATACGCGGATGGGGCGATTAAATTTGGAAACCAGATATTGAATCCGGTCGGCTTTGTCTGATTGAGGAGCCTTCCCGGCAGGTTTGGTAGACAACTCCTGCTCAAGATAGCTTGTCATCTCATCCAAAAGCGATTCGGTGAGTTGTCCTGCCGGCTTTTCAAGCAGTTTAAGGTATTTAAAGATTCGCCGCTGACGGTTGAGCAACAATCCGGCCAACGTTTTTTTGTATTTGATTGTCTCGTCCTTGAGCCGGTCGGGCACCACATTGTCGATATTTTTAACAAAGATCAGATCTGCCTCCAGGTCGTTCAGGTTTTCCAGCAGCGCACCATGGCCACCCGGACGGAAAAACAGTTTGCCTTCGGTTGTTCTGAATGGTTCGTTGTTTTCATCTACCGCGATGGTGTCAGTCGAAGGTTTTTGCTCAGAAAATGTGATCTTATATTTCACCTCATATCTTTCTTCAAGCAAGGCAGCAGCCGTCCCGCACTTCTTTTTGAAAAGGGAGAGATGCTCGGGAGAGACAGTAAAGTGGATCCTGACCACACCATTGGAATCGGTTCCGTACAAGGCACCTTCCACCAGATGTTCTTCGGCAGGTGTACGGCTTACGCCCGAATAGTCGTGGAAATCGAGCAATCCTTTGGGAAGGGAACCGTAATTTAACCCTTCCGGGGAAAGCACTGCCTTCAATATTTCGAGGTGTTTGAAAGTCCCGCATGGAAAGGCGAGCGTTCCAATAATTTTCATGAGGGCCGGATAGAAGGCAAAATCAGCAAGCCTCTCGTAAAATTGTTTGACACTCTTTTGCTTTTGATTTTCGAGCAGACTCACTGCCTCTTTGTTGGTCAAAGCTTCCTCCTGGAAAGAAAAAAGTGACTGGAACATTCGGCTGGCTGCTCCCGAAGCGGGAACGAACTTGAGCGGTAGTATCCCTTTTGCCAACATTTCTTCATAAAAAGAGACGAGTTTGTCACATTCAGATTCAGTAAGACAGACAATTCCGTTTCCGATGCCGGCGGTCTCGACTGTTTTAAGGAAGGGGAAACCTTTTTTGAAATGGGAAATCTGGTTCTTTATTTCAGGGAGGTCACTGCCTCTTTCGACAATTTGCTCCAGGTCATTCGGGGTAAACATGGCTTACGATTTTCGATTGGTTGAATTTAGGGAAATGAATATCATCCCAAAAATTTTCAAGTTGAAATTAGTGTAAAATTATACACATTCCGTTGTTCATTAACTAAACTTCACAATTTGTAATTTTCTTGTCAGCTTCTGCTATTTTTGTCCTCAAACAGTTTCGTATGATTGAGAGAGAATTCCCCTGGGGGAGCGGCAAGCGGTACAACGATTATTCGGCCTATTTCAGAAAGCGGTTTGAAGGGCGCGTACAGAAAATCTCGCTGGATGCCGGCTTTACCTGTCCGAATAGGGATGGCTCCCGAGGAACCGGAGGCTGTACCTATTGCAATAACCGGAGTTTTAATCCGGATTACTGTCGAATGGAGCAAAATATTGCTGCTCAGATTGTTAAAGGGATAAGTTTTTTTTCTGCCAAATATCCGGCCATGCGTTACCTGGCCTATTTCCAGGCATACAGCAATACCTATGCTCCCGTCGATGTCCTGCGCAAGTTCTATGAGGAGGCGTTGAGACATCCTGAAGTGATTGGGCTGGTCATCGCTACCCGCCCCGATTGCCTGAGCGATCAGGTCCTCGATCTCCTTTCAGAGTTCGCTGAAAGATGTTATGTTTCCATCGAGCTGGGGGTTGAGAGTTTCAGGGAAGAGACCCTTTTGCGGATCAATCGCGGCCATACCGCGCAGGAATCCATAGCTGCCATTCACAGGATCGCAGCAAGAAAAATTGACAATTGTGTCCATTTGATACTTGGGCTTCCAGGGGAAAATGATGCCGATTTTATAGAGCAGGCCTGCATCATCTCAAAATTGCCGGTACAGAGTATTAAACTGCACCAACTGCAACTTCACAAAGGCACCCAAATGGCGATTGATTATTCTTTCAACCCTTCCGGATTTAGCCTGTTCAGTGTAGACCAGTATGCAGATTTGGTGGTAAGGTACCTTGAACGTCTATCACCCAATATCATTGTTCAGCGATTTGTCAGTTCGGCTCCTGCCGCACTTGTGGTTGGCCCAAACTGGGGGCTCAAAAATTTCGAGTTTGTGGCGAAGGTGGAGAAACTGCTGGAAGTTCGAGATACATGGCAGGGGCGGCTAATTTAGAATGTGAAAATTGGAAAATGTGGAAATGTGGAAATTAACACAGCATTTGCACGTGGCAATCATTTTCACATTTTCACATTATCTCTTTCCTGCAGATACAGTGTACATCGTCTCCGGATCAAGATAGGTGCGTGCAAGCTCCCGTATTTGTTCGGGTGTTGTGGTCTTGATGGTGTGGATAATCTGGTCGAAGTAGCCAACACTCAATCCTGCCTCATATAGCGAAGAGAAACTTTGGGCGCGGGCAAACGGACCGTCAAAATCTTCCAGCATCCGGCCCAGCAGGAAGCTGCGCAATGGTTCCAGTTCCGATTCAGGCACCAGCTCTTCGCGCAGGCGCTGCATCTCTAAGAAAATCTCTTTGATGGCCTCTTCCGTTTTTTCGGCTGTCACCTCCGCATGAATCATGAAGATGGCATCCCTGACAAAGGAGACGACCGATGCATGGATTCCATAGGTGAGCCCTTTCTCTTCGCGAAGATTGCTCATCAATCGCGAACCGAAATAGCCGCCCAGGATGGTTGTGACGAGTTTTAATCCTGCCGAATCGGGATGGTGTTGGGTAGGTACCCTCTTGCCAATGGAGAGCGCATTTTGATTGGCGCTCTCCCTTTCGATAAAAACAGTTCTTTGCGCTGCACTTTGAATCTGTGGCTGATCTTTTTTATAGGGGAAAGGTGTCCCCCAGCCTGAACCAAAATTGTCGATGATCATTTTTTGTACCCCGGCATCCACATCTCCCGAAGCGAACAGTGTAGCGTTGCCCGAGTAATAGTGTCTCAGATAGTGGCTTTTAGCACCTTCAATCGTAACATTTTCATAGGCTTCGGGTGATGAGATGGGTGCGTAGGGATGTCCTTCACCCATCAATGACCTTAAAAAAGTACGTTGAGCGACCAGTCCCACCTTTTCCGCGTCTACAATTGCCCGTTGTTTCCTTTTCTGCCGGCTGATCTCGAATTCATGCTCAGGGAAGGAGGCATCCTGTATAATCTCTGCAAGCAAAGGGAGTAGGTGGGGAAGATGTTTTTTTAATGACAAAAGGGAGACGTAGTTGTTGTCGTAATAGGGCATGGAGTTGAGCTGGGCGCCATAGAAGTCGACCCGGTCGGCAATCTGACGTGCTGTTTTTCCTGATGTTCCTTCCGAAATCATCGAGGCCGCCATCATACTTTCCAGTTTGGATGTTTCAAACCATGTGCCGGCCTTGAAGCTGAAATCGAGTTTGACAACCTCCTGGGTACCACCATAAAGGGTGAAAAAGGAGGTGCCTCCCGGCAACAGCTGATGTTCAGGTTCGATGAAATCTATTTTTTCAACTGAGTGAACTGGAGGGGCTATTTTTCTGAATGCGCTCATTTTTTTGAATTTTGAAGGGAAAGGTAGTTCAGGGTGTTGCGGTTTCCTTTGCGAAATAGCTCGCCTGCAGTTTTAAGAAGGTCAGCAGCCGTGATTTCCAGGTAGCGTTTCCCCTGGTTGTTGATTTCGGCGGCATCACCCATGATTTCGAAAGATGCCAGCTGAATCGCCTTTTCCAGATAGCCTATTTCATTGAGCAGCAGGTCGGCCTCCACCCTGTTTTTCACCTTCTCGAGTTCATAATCCGTGATGGAAGTTTCGGCAGTCAACAGGATCTCTTCCAGCATCTTCTCCCTGGCAAGGTGTATGTTGATCCCTGATGAGGCTTTGCCGGTGGCGACAAATAGTCCGGGTTCATTTTCTCCCGATAGGTATGCGTCGGCTTCTGTAAACAGCTTCTGCTCCTTCACCAGTTTGACTTCAAACCTGGAGGAACTACCGTTTGAAAGAATGTCCGAAAGAAGGTCCAATTCGTAAAAATCCTTTTCATTCCTGCCGCCCATGTGCCAGGCGACGTAAAAAGTATCGATGGGAACATCACGGTAGACGGTCAGTTCGCGGTCTGTTGTTTGCGGAGGCTCTGTTTGAATCGGATAAGGTGCAATCTCCCTGGAGGGGATGTCGCTGAACCATTTTTCTGCCAGTTTAAAAGCATCAGAAGATCCAATGTTACCGCTGATCACCAATACCGCATTGTTTGGCGCATAATGGTGGAAGAAAAAATCTTTCACATCTTCAAGCGTGGCGGAGGCAATGTGTTCGGGTACCAGACCGATGGTTGGCCAACGGTAAGGATGAACCTTGTAGGCCAGGTCGCGCATCAGATGCCAGACGTCCCCGTAAGGTTTGTTCAAATTTCGCTGCCTGAACTCTTCGATCACAACTTTTTTCTGTACATCTAACCCTTTTTTTGTGAATTTCGGACCCAGCATCCGATCCGACTCAAGCCACATGGCAGTCTCTATATTGTTGGCAGGGAGGGTGATGTAATAGTTGGTAAGATCGTTGGAGGTAAAGGCATTGTTGGCCCCTCCGGCCATTTGAACGGCAGTATCAAAATCAGCAACATGCCTGGAACCGCCGAAAGTGAGGTGCTCAAAAAGATGGGCAAAGCCTGTGCGGCTAGGGTCTTCATGCTTTGATCCAACATTGTAACAAACATTGACGGCTACAAATGGTGTACTGCGATCCGTGTGAACAATGACCGTGAGCCCGTTCTTTAGTATTGTTTTATCAAATTGAATCATAAGAGGCTAAAATTAACCAGAATGCCAGCGCAACAAACCGGTTTTCAGGTAAAAAGTTCGCCAAAGATAGTGATTCCTTTCGGATGCCGGTTTAATGCAAAGTTTCTAGCTGATTATTCGGATTTTTGTATTAACTTTCTACCTTATAATTATCTAGGATTTGCGAAATGGAAAAGCGTGACGATTTGCGGGATAAGGTCAAACAGATGGCTGGCCAGGCAGAGAAATTAATCGATGAAGGTTTCGACAAAGCCAAAGATAGTTTTGTAAAAGCCAAGGGAAGCGAAACCTACTCAAAGATTAGCGGTTTGATGGATGAGGTTGGTGAGTATGTGGATAAAAAGATTGTCGAACTGAAAAAGAGTGATTTGCCCGATCAAATGGAAAACTTCCGCAAAAAGGCAGAAGCCAGGAGCGAAACGATCGTGGACCAGGCCAAAGCATACGGAAATTTGATCGCCGGTGATATTGAGGAGGTGATAGGCAATGTGAAGGATAAGCTAAAAGGGAAAGGTGAAAAAAAATAAATTTGAGAGACAATCAAAAAGCCAATAAAAATGAGACAAACATTTTTTTTGTGGCTGGTGATCTGTTTTTTGTTGCAGTTACTTGAGGGGCTAGCTGCAACCAGCCAAACACAAAATATCCTGTCAGCAGGCAGAGGGCCTCTCCTGGCCCGAAATGAAAACTGTACACCCCCTGCCGCAGAATCCCCTCTGGTTGGGACCAAGTGGATCCTGGTAGAATTGCGTGGCCGTGCAGTGATAAAAAGTGCCAAAAGCAAGGAGTTCCCGTTTCTACTATTGGGAAATGATTTTAAGGCCTCCGCCTACGCGGGATGTAACCGGCTTTATGCAGGGTACGAACTGTTCAATGGATCCCGGATTCGCTTCACGAGGTTTGCCTCCACCCGGATGGCATGTATTGATATGAAAACAGAACTAGTATTGCTGGAAGTGCTAAAAGTGGCAGACACTTATTCGATAAAAGGGAAAAAGATGCAGCTCAGCAAAGGCAAAACTCCTCCCCTGGCCAAATTTGTGGCAGAGTAAGAAAATGCTATGAATTGCCAGGTTATAAAGAATATTGTTGAAGGACCAGATATAGGTTAATACCTTTTATTTGGTTGTATTATAACCCTTCCCTTCGGCTACGCTCATGGACCTGTAACCCTTCAAACATTTTAAACTTTCCAAACCCTTCAAACAATATTAAACAAACTCCCTCATCGCCTTCTGAATCAGCTCAATCGCCTCATTCATCTGCGGCTCAGTGATAATCAGTGGTGGCGTGAAGCGGATGGTGTGTTCGTGGGTGGGTTTGGCCAGGATGCCGTTCTCCTTCATCAACAGACAAAGGTCCCAGGCCTTTTTGCCTTTGGTTTGGCGAATCTGGATGGCATTGAGCAACCCCTTTCCGCGTACCTGTTCGATAAGCGGTGAGTCGAATGCTTTCATCTTGTCGCGGAAGATCTTCCCCATCGCAGTGGCGTTTTCGGAGAGTTTTTCGTCCAGCAGGACATTCATCGCAGCCAGCGAAACTTTTGCGGCCAGCGGATTTCCGCCGTAGGTGGATCCATGTTCCCCTGGACGGATCGTCAGCATGATCTCATCATCAGCCAGTACACAAGAGACAGGATACATGCCGCCAGAAGCCGCTTTGCCCAGAATGAGCAGATCGGGCCGTACCCCTTCGTGGTCGCATGCAAGCATTCTTCCGGTGCGGCACAACCCTGTTTGTACCTCATCGGCTGCCAGCAGCACATTGTACTCTTTGCATAACTGTGCAGCTTTTCTCAGGTAGTTCTCTTCCGGGACATATACGCCGGCCTCTGCCTGGATGGGTTCCACCAAAAATCCGGCAGTGTAGGGATGGCCCAGCTCTTTCTCCAGGGCTTTGAGATCGTTGTAGGGAATCTTCACGAATCCCGGGGTAAACGGACCATAATCACCATACGAATCCGGATCTGAGGACATGGAGATAATGGTGATGGTCCGGCCATGGAAATTGCCGTCACACACGATGATGCGGGCTTCATTTTCAGGAATTCCTTTTACTTTATATGCCCATTTGCGGATCAGTTTCAGGGCGGTCTCGTCGGCTTCGGCCCCTGAATTCATCGGCAGGATCTTGTCATAACCGAACAGTTTGGTCATGTACTCTTCCCATTCTCCCAATACATTGTTGTAAAAGGCGCGGGAGGTAAGCGCCAGTTTACCGGCCTGGTCGACCAGCGCTTTAACAATTTTTGGATGGCAGTGCCCCTGGTTGACAGCAGAATAGGAGGCCAAAAAGTCGAAATAGCGTTTGCCTTCAACATCCCAGACAAATACACCCTCGCCCCTTTCCAGTACAACGGGTAGGGGATGGTAGTTGTGGGCGCCGTAAAGATCTTCCCTGTCAATAAAATCTTGAGTTTTCATGTTATTTGTTTAATCTGTTTGTCTTTGAAAATTGAACGAAACTAAAATATTTTTTCAAAATTATATATGATTTAAGTTGTTCTAAACTCCATTTTGATCGAAATTTAAACTGCGATGCAGGAGAACCATTACTCATTGATATTGATTCAATCACTTTAGAACCTGTTTAAATTTAATTTCTAAATCCCGTGAGGGATTATATGTGGGTAGAATACAATTGAAATGTTGGATTTCGTCCCGTCCGGGCAATGTCATTGCGAGGAGGAACGACGAAGCAATCTGTTGATAATCTGTTAAATATGC
>CAYHQN010000129.1:0-12121 GCA_964358545.1 uncultured Tangfeifania sp.
AAATTTGTGGTACAATTTTACCTGTAATTTTGCTGACAGATTCTGCCGGCAGCATGGCATTCAGGTTTTTGACGATTTCACTTCGCTTGATTCCTCCGGCCAACCGCTCTGTAACCTCTTTGCCCTGATCGAAGAAAAGCAGGGTCGGTGAAGATTTTACGCCCAGCTTGTCAGACAGTTCCCGGTTTGCCTGACGGTACATCTTTATAAATTTAATCTCATGACCGTACATGCCTGCCAAAGATTCAAATTTGGGGGCAACTGCTTCACATGGAGGACATTCTGTAGAATAAAAATCCAAAACAACTTTACCTCCATTTAATACTTCCTGTTCAAATTCTGAACTGTTGATCTCTTTCATTTCAATGTTTTTTTATGATATTTTAAATTCCTGGTTTTTGTATCTACCCAGGTCAATTTTCGATTTTGGAATTTCGATTTTCGATTGAGCCTCTTTCATTATTCATTTATAATCGGGATTGCGCTCTCCCAGTCTCTCAGTCCCCAAGTCCCCCAGTCTATTTTTCTTCCAACTGCTCTCCGAAGTAGGCCTTAAACCCAATCTCCAGCAACTCTTTCACAGGACGGCAGTCGGGAGAAAGGATGGAGCCATTCTTGTTTTTAGCCACCGAACCGCACCCTCCGCCGCATGCGAGTTGTACCGGACAATTCCGGCACGCCTCAATGGATGTGACATCCCGCGAAGCCCATTGATGCATCAACTGTTCGTTTTTAGTTACCTCCGGGTAAAAAGTACCCAATGCCTCCTCCTCTTTGCCGACTGTGGCCGTGCAGGAGTAAATTCGTCCGGTGTAGTCAAATGCCCACTCCGATTTGCATGCAGGACAGGCATCAAACAGCGGGTCGGGCAGGGTACCGTTCTCGGAAAGATATTTGGCCACCGAATAGGAGGGTTTGTAAAACTCGGGAATATGTGGATGTACCTCCGTCAGTTCAAATATTTTTTTGAACAGGGAAATCCTTGTAAACAACTGATCAGGAGTCGACTGACAGTGATGCAATTCATAGTTCCGACCAATCTGTGTCTTGAAAAGAGGATCCGATGTCCATCCCTTTTCGATGGCAAAAGAGGCTAGATCCGGAAGATTCTCAATATTTTGCTTGTCGATCACCATCCTTAGGTTGACCGGAAAGCCTGCTGCCAGTGCGGCATCGATGCCCCGTACGATCGGCTCAAAAGTTGGTGAACCTCCTTTGAGAAAACGCCGCTGATCGTGGATTTTTTTGGTGCCATCCAGGGTAATTTGTATCTCGCGGATTTTCCCTTTAGCGAGCAGATCTATATATTTTTCAAGGTAATAACCGTTGGTAACAACACAAATATCTATTCCTGCTTCATTGGATTTTCCCACCATTAGGGCAATCAGCTCGCGCTGGTGGGGAGTGTTTAACAACGGTTCCCCGCCAAAAATGGTCAGGTATTTACGCCGGTCAGGCAATTCCTTCCTGACATAGTCGAAGAAAGCATGGATCAGTTCGGGAGTTGCACTCTGGTGCGGATTGGTGTACTCATCCTGGTAACAATAGCTACAGCTGAAGTTGCAACTGTAATTTGGGACAAAGAAGAGTTGAACCTCCTCATCATCACGTTGATCTACAAAATCAAAATAACGGTTGCGGTAGAGCTTATTCTCATTTTCAGGAGCAACCAGATATCCCTTTTCGGCCAGAACCTGCATCTGTTCCGGATTGCCATTTTGTTCCGGCGCTCCCGATAACAAATTTTTTGCCTCCTCCGCTGAGAGCAAATCGGCGTTTCCGCTCAGCAGATTGACCGCATAAAATTGATCGGAATGAAGTACCTGAGATACTATATTGTGTTTTGATTTGATCATTTAGATAATTTTCGATTTTGGTTTCAGTCCCTGTCGAAGGGTCGATTGCGCTTCATTCATTATTCGTTCGTTCCGTCCGAAATGCTCCAAGAACTATTTTTCGATAGGCTACCGCGGACGGCGGTCTTTCGGGATTCATTTACCAGGGGTTCCGCTACGCTCCACCCCTGGCTATTAACATTTAACTGCTTCGCGGTATAGCTCCGGAGTTCCACTCGCCCTTTCACCCACTCTCCCCCTCCTTTTCATTAAGAATAAGCCTATCGGAAAATTGCTCTCCCGACAGCTTATTCGTTTCAAACTAATCGTGGCATCCCACAACCGACTTGGAAGTCTTGGCACAGCACTGAGCTATCACCACGCTTTTCTGCGCTTCCTGCTTTTTAACCAAACTTTTCATTTAAAAAACAATTAATGAATGAATTACGTAATTATATATTTGCTTAGAAAAGCCATTATGCTTTACAGCCGCAGGTTTTGCCTTTCGGCCTTTCCCCGGCTATGGTGAAACTGCAGACCTCTACCTTCCCTTTTGGGTAAGGTTTCGATTCTTCCAGAACAGTGATCGTTTGGAATCCGGCTGCGTTAAGGGTATCCAGATACTCCTCCCGAGTAACCGAGCCTGCCCAGCACTCTGAAACTGCAACCGGATCGTTGCGGTACTCTTCAGGTACAGGTGAGGTGGCATAAATATCGCTCACGACAAAACGCCCCCCCTTTTTCAGAATCCTGAAAATTTCGTTCCATACGGCTGCTTTATCCGCAGCGTGGTTAATGGTACAATTCGATACAACCAGATTGGCTGTTTGATCAGGCAATTCCAACTTCTCCAATTCACTTTGGATGAATTTTACATTGCTGACCCCAAATTTACCGGCATTCTCCCTGGCGGCTGCCAACATGCCATCTGAAATATCTATACCGTATGCAAATCCCTCTTCTCCTGCGAGTTCGGCCATTCGAAGCACATCGGTGCCCCGTCCACTTCCCAGATCCACACAAATTTCACCGGGCTGAACTTTCGAAAAATTGAGCGCCCCGCCACAGGAAAGACAGCATTCTGTCTTGGCCAACTGACTGTACCTAAGATTGATACTTGAATAATCCATACCTTTACAAAAAACTAATCTATTAAATCAACAATTACTAAACAATTAAGTTCGCCAATCATTGAATTGATTCGACAAAAATAGAAAAATTTATTTTAAATCGCATTACTATCACTTAAATCTTTTTATTATCACTATTTTTGCAAAATGATAAATTTCTTTTCAGAGGATCTGACTCAGGATGAGCTTGCCTTGATGTTTCAAAGTGATGAGAAATGTCTTGAGTTTATCTCCACATTGAAATGGGGGGAAGGATTTGAATGCAGAAAATGTGGCAACACCAACTTCTGCAGTGGAAAGGCCCCTTTTTCGAGGAGATGTACAAAGTGCAAAAGCGAAGAATCGGCTACTGCCGGAACCATTTTTCACAATTGCAAGTTTCCTATCAGCAAAGCATTTTACATAGCTTTCCAGGTATGCAAAGGAAATGAAACCATCTCAACCTACGAATTTGCAAGAAGACTTTCGCTCAGGCAGATGACCTGTTGGAATTTTAAATCAAAGATAAGCTCCGCCCTTGATTCGCTGACCCATCTCTCCGATGACGGGAAGAAGGATGTGCGAAAGCTATTCACTTATTAGTCAATTTTTAAGTTTCCAGTCTGCCCCCTCTTTGGTGTCTTTGATTTCAAAGCCCAAAGCGGTAAGGCGGTCGCGGATCTGATCGGATGTGGCCCAGTCCTTTTTGGCTTTTGCCTCTTGCCTCAGGGTCAGTAGAAGCTCAACCATCTGCCCGAACAGCTCGCTGTTCCCGTTTTCCAGGCTGTCGCCGGAAGGCTGTAATCCAAGGACATGATAAACCAGGTCGGTATAAAGTTGCTGAAGTTTCCCGAGATCAACTGCCGTGATTGTCATGTTCCCGTCATTGACCGAGTTGATCATCTTCGCCCCGTCAAAAAGATGTGCGATCAGGATCGGACTGTTCAGGTCGTCGTTCAATGCATCGTAGCAATTCTTTTTCAGCTTTTCTACTTCCAGGGTGGAAGTGTCGGCTGTTTTCAGGTTTTTGAGCAATGCCATGGCATTCATCAGCCGTTCAAATCCTTTTTCGGCAGCCTGGAGCGCCTCATTGGAGAAATCCAGCGGACTACGGTAGTGTGCCTGCAGCAAGAAGAAGCGAATGGTCATCGGATTGTAGGCCTTTTCGAGCAAAGGATGGTTACCGGTGAAAAACTCATCCAACTGGATAAAATTACCCAGCGATTTGCCCATTTTCTGACCATTGATGGTGATCATGTTGTTGTGAATCCAGTAGTTGACTGTTGCATGGCCAAAGCAGGCCACTCCCTGGGCAATTTCGGCTTCATGGTGCGGGAAAAGCAGGTCCAGTCCGCCTCCATGGATATCGAAAGTCTCTCCCAGGTATTTGGTACTCATGGCCGTACATTCGGTGTGCCATCCCGGGAAACCGATACCCCAGGGCGAGGGCCAGCGCATGATATGTTCGGGCAAGGCATTTTTCCATAACGCAAAATCCAAACCTGATCTCTTCTCGTTCTGACCATCCAGATCGCGGGTATTGGTATAGAGATCCTCAATTTTTCGGCCGGAAAGTATCCCGTAAGGATGTTTTTGGGCATAGGCTTCCACATCGAAATAGACAGAACCATTGATTTCGTAAGCAAATCCGGTCTCAAGCATCTTTTTAATAGCTTCGATCTGCTCGATTATGTGCCCTGAAGCAGTGGGCTCTATGCTGGGCGGAAGCACATTGAGCTGCCCCATGTTCTTGCGGTAGCTGTTGGTGTAGATTTGAACGATTTCCATCGGTTCAAGTTCCTCCACTTTGGCCTTTTTGGCCACTTTGTCTTCGCCCTCATCCGCATCGTTGACCAGATGGCCAACATCCGTGATGTTTCTGACGTACCTTACCTTGTATCCAATGTGCAACAAGTACCGGAAAAGCAGGTCGAACGTGATAGCAGGCCGGGCATGACCCAGGTGGGCATTGCCATAAACAGTCGGACCGCAGACATACATCCCTACATGATCCTTGTGAATGGGGACAAAAAGCTCCTTTTTACGGGTCAGTGTGTTGTGCAGCGTTAACTTTTCCATGGTCAAAATATGTGAGATCAAACTGCAAAATTAGTATTTATTGCATTAAACATATAAAATAAGTAAATCCTCTTAATAAAAAGGTCACAAAATAAATCCAAATGGTATAGTAAATAATTCCAAACCCGTGTACCAAAATGGTACTTTTATTGTACCTTCGCTAAAGCATTATACCCTAATTATTATTTTATGTTAGTCATTAGCAGCCGGGAGTTCAGGGAGAATCAGAAGAAGTATTTTGACTTGATTGATCAAAAAGAACAAATCATTGTGCAGCGTGGTAAAAACAAATCATATGCACTTGTTCCAATTGAAGAAACAGTGAAATATTTTTCTGAACCTGAGATTATGGAGCGGCTGGAGCGATCGATTGAAGAAGCCAAACAAGGAGATCTGGTAACTGTCAGTCCTGAGAAAATTGCTCAATTACTGGGTTTATGAGGTACACTTTAAGATTTACTCCCACCGCATTAGCCGATATTGAATTTCATAAAAAATCCGGTAATCTGGTTTTGTTGAAAAAGCTGAATCATCTATTGTTAGAATTAACTGAACATCCGAAAACAGGAACAGGTAAACCTGAGGAATTAAAATACAAGAATACCAATTGTTGGTCCAGAAAAATTAATGACAAGCACAGATTGGTGTATATAATTGAAGAAGAAATAATATGTGTTATTATCCTTCAAACACAAGGTCATTATACTGACAAATAAAACCATTTATTAATGAAAAATTTTCTTTCTAAAACATGTCTTATCCTGGCTGTTGCAGCCATCTCCTCCTGTTCTTTCTCCCAGAACAAACCAGCACCCGAAGGTCCAATGGTACTGATCTCAACAAAATATGGCGATATGAAAGTGGTGCTGTACAATCAAACGCCCTTGCACCGCGACAACTTCATGAGGCTTACGAAAGAGGGCGTTTTTGACAGTCTGATTTTTCACCGGGTAATTAAAGGCTTCATGGTGCAGGGCGGTGATCCCAATTCCAAACGTGCCACTAAAGACCAGGTGCTGGGCGACGGTGATCTGAATTATACCGTTCCGGCAGAAATCGTACCCGGAATTATTCACAAAAAAGGGGTGATCGCCGCCGCAAGGAACGGTGATGAAGAGAATCCCGAACACCGATCTTCGGCCACCCAGTTTTATCTCGCCCAGGGGAAAGTGTATAAACTTGATGAAATTCCGGCCATCGAGCAAAAAATGAACATCAGGGCCTCGGAGTCGCTATTTCTGAAAATGAAATCTGAGAAAATTGATACCCTCATGTTGTTCCAAATGGCCAGAAACAAGGAGGGATACGACAAGTTGATTGATAAATTGAAGCAAAAGGCGATCAGGGAGGTTGAAAAAAATCCGGTCAGGTTAACCAGGCAACAAATTGAAACATACACCACGCTCGGAGGAATTCCGCACCTGGATGGCGCCTATACCGTTTTTGGTGAAGTGTTGGAAGGATTTGCAGTCATCGACTCCATCGCTGCCCAACCGACTGGTCCCAACGACCGCCCGCTGGAGAACATCCGGATGACGATCAAGGTAATTAAGGAGTAATTGTCTCTGCTTTAAACCCGACTTTACGCAGGTCTTCGTAAAAGGAGGGGTATGACTTGGTTACAACCATGGCATCTTCAATCCTGATGGAGCCCTTGACAAAGGCAACAGGGGCAAAGGCCATAGCCATTCTATGATCGTTGTAAGTGGCAATGACCGGTTCGTCCTGAACACGGGATGGTTCGATCTCTCCATTCCATGCCAGTTCCCCTTCGGCAGGTTCGGTAAGCAGAACACCCAATTTGGCACATTCGTTTTTCAGGGCGGCAATGCGATCTGTCTCTTTTATCTTCAACGTTTTCAAGCCGGTAAAGTGAAAAGGAAGCCGCTTGCCGATGGCCAGAACTACAAAAGTCTGGGCGATATCAGGGTACTCAATAAAATTCAGGTTCAACTTTTTTAAAGCTATTTCTTTGCTCTTTGTCACCCTGACTGAATCGCCCTCCTGCCGGGAAATTAACCCAAAATATTTTTCAAACCATTCGGCCTGTACTGAATCACCCTGCAGACTTTTCAACCGTAGTCCTTTCAAATGTAAATCGCATCGTTCAGACAATGCAGCCATTGCATACCAGTATGATGCACCCGACCAATCCGCCTCAACAAAGTAGGATATAGGTTTGTAAGTTTGCGCTTCAATGCGTATTTCATTGGCGTCCCACAGGTATTTTATACCAAATTTCTTCATGATCCCAAGGGTCATTTCGATGTAGGAACGAGAGGTAATCCTGTTGGTCAACCGAAGGGTCAAACCATCCTGAACAGTGGGGGCGATCATCAGCAATGCCGAAATATACTGACTGCTGATGCTTCCATCAAGTTCAAGGATTCCGCCCTTGAGGGCTGTACCGGTAATCTTCAGGGGCGGAAATCCTTCCTGTCCGGTATATTCTATCTGTGCCCCAAGTTTACGCAAGGCATCAACCAAAATTGAGATAGGCCTTTTCTGCATCCTTTCGGATCCGGTCAGATGCCACTCACCTACAATTTTCGAAAGATAGGCGGTTAAAAACCGCATGGCTGTACCGGCATGATGAATATCGAAGGAGTTCGAATTTGATTCCAGTACCTGGTTCATCACCTGCGAATCGTCACAGTCAGAAAGGTTTTTCACGGGAAATGAGGAGTAGCTCAGCGCATTGATGATGAGCACCCTGTTGCTGATACTCTTGGAAGCAGGCAGCGTAATTTCGCCAAAGAGGGAAGAATCTGTTTTGGTCAAAAGGATTTGCATGGCTTACGCGTTGTTTATCTCCCTGAAATAATCAAGCGCCTCAAAGATCTGCTGTTTGCTGCAATTCTGGTTGATCTCCACCTCGCCCACCGATTTAATCAGGGTAAAATTGATCCGCTTTCCTTCATTCTTTTTGTCGTGCCCCATCAATTCGTACAATGCTTCATAATCGTTGGCCGACAATTGGTATTTCCCATAAACAGCGATCAGCCATTTGGCAAGAAAATGCATGTTGCCATCAGGAAACCCTGAATTAAGGTGAGAGAGATAAAGCTCAGCAATCATTCCGAAAGCAACAGCATGCCCATGCAACAAAGGTTTACCCTTACTGAACGAAAAGCTCTCAAACGCATGTCCAATGGTATGTCCAAAATTCAACGCTTTGCGTATGTTGTTTTCGTTGGGATCTTTTTCTACAAAATAGTTTTTGATGATGACGGAATGGGCTATCAAACCCTGCAAGATCGCATAATCCGGGTGTTGCAAGTCAAACTTTTGAAGTTCAGCGAGGTGGTCCTGGGAATGGATCAGCCCGTGTTTGATCATCTCCGCGTATCCTGAAATGAGATTTTCGTGGTCAAGAGTCTTCAGGAAGCGTGTGTCAATAATCACTTGAAGCGGCTGATTGATTACACCTATCTCATTCTTCAGCCCATTGAAATTGAAACCGGTTTTCCCTCCGACAGAGGCATCCACCTGCGCCAGCAAGGTGGTGGGAATATTAATAAACTGAACCCCCCGCTTGAAAGTTGAGGCTGCAAAACTGCCCAAATCGGTCACCATTCCTCCGCCAAGGTTCACTACCAGGGACTTTCGGTCCGCGCCATTCCTGCTAAGGAATAGCCAGATTTTTTCGACCGATGACAACAATTTATTTTCTTCCCCGGCAAGGATAACAATCTTCTTAAATTTTTCGAAACAAGGGGTGTCGCACAAAAGCGGAAGGCAAAAACGGTCGCTGTTTTGGTCGACCACCAGAAACAGCTTGTCATCAGGGAAGGAGCCCATACTTTCGGACAGCACTTTCTCCAACTGATCAGTTACCACAACGGAATTATTATGATTCATATTTAAATAGATCTTCAGTTCCAATGAACTGCAAAGGTAAAAGAAATATTATTGCCAGGCTAATTCTGCAATGCCTTGACCCTTGAAACCAAAAGGGTGATGCCTATGCCGAAAACCCCGATTACTGCGAAGGAATAGCGCAAACCGGCGGCTTGTGAGATGTATCCAATCAAGGGTGGACCCATCAAAAAGCCCAGAAAACTAACACTGGAAACTGTTGCCAGGGCAATGCCGGTGGGAACTTTTGAATGTCGTCCGGCAGCGCTGTAAACCGAAGGGACCATGCTTGAAACACCCAGCCCAACCAGCATAAATGCAAGGGTGCAGGGAATCAGATAGGGAAAGAAAACAGCTGTAAACAATCCTGTAGAAATCATGACACCACATATCTGCATCAATCTTTTTCTCCCAATCTTCGAAACGAAGTAATCGGCCACAAATCGCCCTGTTGCCATCATGACCATGAAAGAGGTGTAACCAAGAACCACCAGTGAAGCCGGTGCATGAACCACATCTTTAAAGTAAATGCCACTCCAGTCGAACATGGCCCCTTCGCTGGCCATGCTGCAAAATCCGATGATTCCGAGCTGAATCAGAACACCATCGGGCCGGTTAAACAACTTGCGTTTGGGTTCATCCGGCCTGGTCCTATGTTTGGTACGGTCCAGGAACGGATAATTGATCCAAACGATGGTCCAGACGATAAGAATGATGGTAACAAAATGCCAGAACGGTTCGATATGCAGGTTAATCATGGCAATTCCAACCAGTGCACCCGCAAATCCGGCAAGGCTCCATCCCCCATGAAAAGAGGCCATGATAGAGCGTTGGTAAAGTTTTTCGGCAGCCACACCCTGCGTATTGATGGAGATATTGCACAGATTGCCTGAAAGCCCGAACAGGAACAGTGCGATAGCTAACTGCCAGCCGGCATGAACCAAACCGATGGAACTAAGGACAATGGTGTAGGCAGGAAGGGCATAAGGCAACACCTTGTGACTTCCAAAGCGCGTGACCAGTTTGCCAGAGAAAGACATCATCAGGAACTGGCCAACCGGCAAAGCAAATAAAATGGTCCCAAATAAGGCATCGTTCAAATGAAGGGCTGATTTGATCTCAGGAATCCGGCTCGCCCACGATGAGAAACAGAGTCCCATGCTGAAATATACCAGCGCTACGGCAATGCGGATGCGCCTTTTACTGGGGGCAGATTCTTCGTGAAGGCTATTTATCGGGGTATAATTCGTCATTCAAATACTTTAAAACGCAAAAGCCTTCCGGTAAAAATTGGACCGGCTTCAAGGTATGGCAGCAAAAGTATTGAAATTTTATTTGCGGTTAACGGCTTGAGCCAGTTTTTACAGAAGTCATGGAAAGAGAGCCGGATACTGCACATCGAACAATTTCTGCGGGAAACCGCCAAAGTCGTGGATGGTCCTAGGTTTCTCCATGGCAGTCACGAAAGTGCCCCGGGTCTCCCAGTGTGCGGAAATGCATAAAATGGTATTGGGCGTGGGAATGGTTTTCCCGGCTTCCCGCCATCCGTTTTACAAATTCGTTTTCTTCGATGGCGTTCATCGGGGAGCCGTGACCCAGAAACAGCACAGGCATTTGCGCTGTATTGTTCAATGATTCGGCTAAATTATTCAATGTATTCAGTTGCATGGCTGAACCGATTTAAGGTGTGATAGCAATACTTCTTTCTGTTTTTACGTGATTACTCAGGATTGTTTCACCAAGTGTACTTCATAACTTATTTTCACCTCTTCACCAATCTGAACAATAATCTGAATGTAGTTGTGCCATGAGGAAAAGGAAACGGGAGGTGTTGGGAAGATCAGGCATAAAAAAGAGGCCGCTTCACCTCACTGAAACGGCCTCTCACAAAGTTATGAAAATAATTTTTATTGGAACTTGAACTCGATCGGAATGGTATAGGCTACACTCACAGCCGTACCGCGTTGTTTGCCCGGTTTCCAGTCGGGCATACTTCTGACAACCCTGATGGCCTCAGCATCCAATGCTGGATTCACTGACCTTTCAATTTTTGGCTGTTCCACTTTGCCTTGACTGTTCACAACAAAGGAGACAAATACTTTTCCCTGTATTTTATCCTTTTGAGCCTCAGTTGGATATTTAATCGCTTTACCAATAAAAGTTCTCAAGGCTATGGAGCCACCCGGGAATTCCGGCATCTCTTCAACCACAACAAAGACCTGCTTTTCAGTTTTTGGAGGATCTTTTGGAAGCACTATGTATGGTATCTGTAGGACTACGCCATTTTTAAGAACAAACTGAACAGGAACAGTATAGGATACACTGACTGCTTCTCCCCCTTGTTTTCCTGGTTTCCAGGCAGGCAACGAATTGATTACCCTGATTGCTTCGTTGTCAAGTAAAGGATGGACTCCCCTGGCTATTTTGGCATCGCCAACGGTACCGTCCGCCTTAACGACGAAGGTGACAAACACTTTTCCCTGGATACTGTCTTTGATGGCATCCGCCGGATATTTGATCGTTCTGCCGATAAAACTCCTTAGCGCCATTTCACCTCCCGGGAATTCGGGCATCTCTTCCACAACAACAAATACGCCATCCGGTCTTTGTGTCGGAACTTTTGTTACAGCTACAGCCTCTTGTTTGGCCATTTTGTCTCCGTCCAATGCAAATTGTACAGGAATCGTATAGGCAACATTGACAGCTTGTCCGCGCTGTTTGCCCGGATTCCAGGTTGGTAACATGCTGACTACCCTCAATGCCTCTTGATCGAGCAACGGATGAACTCCCCTGACCACCTTTGCATCTCCAACCGTACCATCCGACTTCACCACGAAAGTGACAAAAACCCTGCCCTGAATGCCTTCCTTTTTGGCATCCTCGGGATATTTCACATTGCTGCCGATAAAATCTCTCAAGGCTTTTTCACCACCGGGGAATTCGGGCATCTCTTCCACGACTACAAATACAGTCTTTCCATCTTGAGTCTCAACCTTCTCTGCTGAATAAGGTAGCCCCTTGCCTTCCTGACTTCCTGCTTTTGCCTTGGTAGTGATCAGAATCACGCCATTCTTGCCCATGTCACCATATAAAGTAATTCCAGACTTATCCTTTAGCACAGAGATCGATTCAATTTGGTCCGGTTTGATCTGATTCATTCTCTCCTTCGAAATTTGAACACCATCCAAAAACAACAGTGGAGGATCCACATCATTAATCATTTTTGTCAAATCAAGGGGC
>CAYHQN010000130.1:0-12033 GCA_964358545.1 uncultured Tangfeifania sp.
TCCCCTCGTCTCCCATCTCCCAACTTCCCTGGTTGACAACGCGTAGCGCCAGAAACTTCTCTCCCTTACCAGGAAAGCTAAACCTGAAAATGCCGCATTTGGCACCAGGAGTGAATTCGGTTTTGATATTGTCGTCAATGAAATAGGTGGAATAGTAAAACGGACGGGTAATTTCAAGATCGTGATCATAGGTTTGCCTTTTTCCCCATGTTTCAGCCTTTGGTTCCCCCAGATAAGGCATGACACCAAACAATTCACCCTTGCGGTGGGAGGAGATGGTCAGCGGGAAAAAGCTGATCTGATCGTCCAAATAATCGGCACGGACCGGATAAAAGCGTACCATCTGGTTGGGCAGGTGCACTGTTGGACGCGTAGGCTGCAACAGGATACCGACATTGCCGATGGTGGGGTCGACCGTTTCAAGATTGGTGCGGGTTTGGGCGGTTGCGGAAAATGCGGTTATTAGAAAGAGAAAGAGAAAGGGAAGGAGACGGATAGACTTAGGGACTAGGGGACTAAGGGACTTGGAGACTAGGAGACTGGGGGAGTTCCTCGCATGAAAAGAGGTGGATCTCCAGGAATATTTTTTGTTTAGTAATTTCGGAATTGATAGTCGTTTGATGTCCATAATTAGTAGTTTATGTAGTAATTTGTTGTAATATATTTTAATGTCAGTCCCCAAGTCTCCTAGTCCCCAAGTCCCTTAGTCTCCTAGTCCCCAAGTCTCCTAGTCCCCAAGCCTCCTAGTCCCCAAGTCCCCAAGTCTCCTAGTCTTTTCCAGTTCGTTGCAAATGTAACTTGATTTGGGCAGAAAATCAATTCTAAAAAGAACCCGTTTGCGATAACGGAATGGAAAAAGTTGTTTATTTTAGCAAAAAACATTTACCAACTCTTTTAAACCAACACATATGAAGAAAATTAGCTTTTTGTTATTGCTGACCCTTTTTGTATCCGGCGCTTTTGCTGCTAAATCAGGATGGGTCAATTTGTTCAACGGAAAAAATCTGGATGGATGGAAAGTTGTAAACGGCAATGCCGACTACAAAATTGTCAACGGAGAAATTATGGGTACCAGTATCTGCAACAGCCCGAACAGTTTTTTAGCCACAGCTGTCAACTATGGAGACTTTATCCTTGAATACGATATGAAGATGGACCGCGGACTCAACTCCGGTGTTCAGATCAGAAGTATCACCGACCCGGCAGTCATGAATGGCAGGGTCCACGGGTACCAGGTGGAGAGCGATGACTCTGAACGTGCCTGGTCGGCAGGTATTTACGATGAAGCCCGTCGAGGTTGGCTCTACCCGATGGAGTACAACCAGGCAGCAAAAAAATCTTACAAAAAGGGTGATTGGAATAGTTACCGTGTCGAGTGTGTTGGTAACACCATTCGCATCTGGCTCAATGGCATACCTTGTGCCAATCTGGTAGATGACATGACGGCTTCGGGTCTGATAGCACTTCAGGTCCATGCCATTGGAGATAGAAAAGAGGATGAAGGGAAAACGATCTGCTGGAGAAACATCAAGATCAAAACCGAAAAACTAGCTGCCGAACAGAAGAAAACTGATGCTCCAGAAGTAAGCTATCTGAACAACTCCCTTACCAAAGCTGAGCAAAAAGAGGGATGGAAATTGTTGTGGGATGGCAAGAGCATGAATGGCTGGCTCAATGCAAGAGATGGCAAACTGCCAACAAAGGGTTGGACCATCCTGGACAATGAAGTCGTTGCCAACCTGAAGGATAACAAAGGTGGTGGCGACATCGTAACTGATAAGGAGTACAAAAATTTCATCCTGGAGATTGATTTTAAATTTACTCCCAGGGCCAACGGCGGGATCAAATATTTTATTCAGCCCAACCCCAAGGGAGAAGGATTTTCAAATATCGGCTGCGAATATCAAATTCTGGACGACAAATTGCATCCGGATGCTAAAGCAGGAATCAATGGCAACCGTACGCTGGCCTCTTTGTACGACCTGATCCCTGCCAACTCTCAAAAATTTGATCCTGCCCAGTCTGTCAAACGGAGCAACGGTGTGAATCAGTGGGAACGTGCCCGCATCGAGGTAAGGGGCGAAAAAGTTGCCCACTACCTGAACGGCATCAAGATCGTAGAGTATACCCGCGGTACACCCGAATGGAAAGCGCTGGTGGCAACCAGCAAATTCGCGAATGTCGCGGGTTTCGGCGAATATGCCACCGGACACATCCTGCTGCAGGACCACGGTGATGAGGTGCATTACAGGAATATCAAGATTAGAGAGCTCAAATAAAACTACTATTAATCATGGAACCAAAACAAGATTTTTCCCGTCGCAACTTTATCTCCACCTCAGCTTTGGGGAGTGTAGCGACGCTGGGGGCAGCGAATCTGCTGCTTTCCTGTTCAGGACCGGGAACCAAACCCGCCAAAGAAACTGTCTCATCAGTGATGCTTGATCAGGCGCCTGACGGCAAGGTATTACGTGCAGGATTGGTCGGATGCGGCGGAAGGGGTACAGGTGCGGCCATCAATTTTGTCGATGCAGGACCAAACCTTCAGATTGTTGCATTGGGCGATGTCTTCCAGGATAAAATGGCCGAGTCGAGGGCCCAGCTCAAAAAGCAACGAAACATTGAAGTACCCGATGAAAAATGTTTTGTCGGATTCGACAGTTACCAGAAAGTACTCGATGCAGGCGTGGATATCGTCCTGTTGTGCACCCCTCCTCATTTCCGGCCGGCGCATGTCGAAGCAGCTGTCAATGCAGGGAAGCACATCTTTATGGAGAAACCCTGTGCGGTCGATCCGGTTGGCGCACGATCCATTCTGGTCTCTTCCAAAAAGGCAGAGCAGCTTGGATTGTCAATTGTTAGCGGCACCATCCGCCGGGTGCAAAAAGATTATGTAGAGACACACAGGAGGGTTGCCGCCGGTGAGATCGGGGAGATTGTCAGCGCCCATGTAGTTCGGAACGGCGGTGCGCTTTGGGTGAAAAAAAGAAGACCCGGGTGGACCGACATGGAGTACATGCTTCGCAACTGGGTGAATTTCTGTTGGCTTTCGGGCGACCACATCGTCGAACAGTTTATCCACGAGGTAGATGTGATGAATTGGCATATCGGAAAGAATCCGGTGAAATGCATGGGCTGGGGTGGCCGTCAGCGGCGCGTCTCAGGCGACCAATATGATTTTTTCAGCGTCGAATATATCTACGACAATGGAATGGAGGCACATTGTGCCGCACGGCAGGTAAACGGTTGCAGTAACCTGAAGCGCGAAATCATTGTGGGTACCAAGGGTTATGCCGATTGCAACGGCACGCTTTTCCATCCGGATGGCACTGTGATGTGGAAATATCCATACCCAAAAGATGGGGATACCGATCCGACCTGGAAGGTTAAAGATCCTTATGTGCAGGAGCATGTGAACCTGGTTACCGCAATTCGTACGGGAAAACGGTTCAGCGATGCGGAGGCCCAGGTCAATTCTACCCTGATCACCATGATGGGAAGAATCGCGGCTTATACCGGCAAGGATGTTACCTGGGATGAGATGATGAATTCCGGTCTTTCGCTGGGGCCTAAAACATATGCCTTCGGACCTGTTCCCAATATTCCGGAGGTGATTCCGGTGATCGGGATTGAAGCTGTGCCTTCTTGAGAAAGACGGAGATGACCGAAAGACTTGGACGACTGGGATGACGTAGAGACTGAAACGGGGAAGCGATGAAACGGAGCGCTGGGATCTGGGAAAATGAGAAGATGAGACCGTTCCCTGAGACCCTGTCGAAGGGCAGAAACGTGAAAATTGGGAAACGTGAAAATGTGAAGATTAGCAGTTACACAATCCTAAATTTCCTGACCACTATCTGGATCCTTCTCAAGTCCTACCCTGAAGGGGTTAAACTATGAATAACCCGGGGTAAAGCGACGAAGGAGCGGCACCCCGGGTTGGGAATGATGAATGATGAGCCGTCCGCGAACAAATACAAAATGACGATACGGTCTTGTTTCGGACGGAATTCTCTAATCTCGGAAGATGAGAAGGTAAGAAAATGAGAAAATGAAAATTGTAGGGATTTTGTGGAAGAGACAAGGCATTGCCATGTCTCTACAGTTAACTTCTGATCTTTTAACTTTTCAAACACTTCAAACATTTTAAACTTTTTAGGAATGAAACGCAGGGAATTTGCCAGAAACACAATTGCTGCCTCATTGGGAGTGATGGCAGCCCCTTATTTGGGGATTGCCCAAACTGAAAAGAGCCCGGCCAGGTCCATCAAAAAGGGGATCATGTGGGGAAATATTGGTTTTGGAAATTCTATCCTGGAAAAATTTCAGGCTGCCAAAGCGGCCGGCTTCGATGGGGTTGAGGTGAACAGTCATCTCAATAGGGAAGAGGTTCTTCAGGCTGCCAAACAAACCGGTTTAGTGATCCCTTCCGTTTGCGGGGCGCTTCATGGTAAATATTCATTGTCCGATCCAGATCCGAAGGTCAGGGCACTTGGGGTTGAGGCGCTTAAGGTGACCCTTGAAGATGCCAAAGCTTATGGCGCAGACACCATCCTGCTGGTTCCCGGTAGGGTGAACGAAACGGTAGGCTACGACCAATGCTGGGATTTGTCCATCCCTGAGATTAGAAAGGTTCTTCCGTTGGCCGGGAAGCTAGGTGTGACCATTGCCATCGAAAATGTCTGGAACAATTTTCTGCTTTCACCGCTCGAGGCTGCCCGCTACATCGACCAGTTCAATTCGCCATTTGTGAAGGCCTATTTCGATTGCGGAAATGTGCTGGTCATCGGATGGCCGGAGCAATGGATCAAAATTCTTGGAAAGCGAATTGCCAGAATCCACATAAAAGAGTACAGCCGGAAAATCGCCGACAAGCAGGGCAAATGGGCCGGCTTTGGTGTGGCTTTGCAGGAAGGTGACAACAATTGGCCGGCTATAGTCAAGGCTTTGGACGAAATTGGTTACCTTGGCTGGGCAACGATCGAACAACCCGGAGGGGATAACCCTGAGGGTTTAAAAGAGCTGTGCCATCGTCTGACAAATATCCTTAATCTTCCAATATGAGAAGCTATTACACGTGTATGGAAAGTCCGGTTGGCCGGATCGTCCTGGTTTCGAATGATACGCATTTGAAATCACTCTCTTTCAGCAATGAGCAGGTAGATGAACCGGATAAACTGCCCGAAATTTTGTTGAGGACAGTTCACCAGCTTAATGAATATTTTGCGGGTACACGGTCAGTGTTTGATCTGGATATTGATCCTGATGGCTCCGGATTTCAGAAACAGGTATGGCAACAATTGCTCAAGGTGCCGTATGGAAGTACCAAAAGTTATCGCGAAGTTGCCGTTAGCCTTGGTTCTTCCTTAAATACACGCGCGGTTGGTACCGCCAATGGGAAAAATCCAATTTCGATCATAGTTCCCTGTCACCGGGTCATCGGTAGCGACGGGAAAATGGTTGGTTATGCCGGTGGTCTGGACCGGAAAAAGTGGTTGTTGCTTCATGAAGCGCAACACACGAAGCGGCAGGAGCTTTTCTAATGGGGGAAATTTCACGAAACGAAGTTCAGCGAAGCTAATTTAGACGAATGTCACGAACGGCGGGGATATTTTGATGTGCTAATTTATTTTTGATAAAATTGATACAAAAGTGATTATATAAATCTTATTTTCAGATTTTTAATCTTAGTAGAAATTCGTATTTGATTGAATCCCTAATCTTATTATCTTATTCTAGATAGGCATTCAATAAGATAATAAGATGCAATACTCCACACATACACCTTTCTACTAAGATTTATTTTAAAAAATAAGATTTATATGATCATGGTTTTATACTATGAACGTGGAAATTGGGTCGGGGGCCAAAAGCTTTTTTTACTTTATTAACTTTAGTCACTTAAACATAAAAACTGATATTAAATTTCAAAAGAATGACAATTAAAACAATTCAAATGGGCTTGGTAATGTTGGCATTGCTATCATCCTGCGGCAATGGAAAAAAAAATGTTCAACAGGTGGGATCTAATTCATTTACCGGCGCAACAGGTGAAGTCCGGCTGATCACACTCGATCCGGGCCACTTTCATGCAGCACTGGTGCAGAAAAAGATGTACGATCAGGTCAATCCGGAGGTTCGTGTTTATGCCCCGGAAGGAGCAGACCTGGCCCAACATCTCGGTAGAATAGACGGATACAACACCCGGAAGGAGAACCCTACCGCCTGGAAAGAGGTAGTTTACACCGGGTCGGATTACTTCCAGAAGATGCTGAACGAGAAACAAGGCAATGTCGTTGTGCTTTCCGGCAACAACCGCATCAAAAGCGAATACATCAAAAAATCGGTAGAGGCAGGATTGAATGTCCTGGCAGATAAGCCGATGGTCATTACGCCTGAGAATTTCCCAATGCTGGAAGAATCTTTCAAAATAGCGGCAGCAAAGGGGGTGATTTTGTACGACATCATGACAGAAAGGCATGAGATCACTTCAATGATACAGATGGAGATTTCACAGATGCCGGCAATTTTTGGCACCCTGCAGCCGGGAACTCCGGAGCATCCGGCCATTGAAATTTTAAGTGTCCACTTTTTTTACAAAAGTGTTTCTGGTTCGGCGCTTGTTCGTCCGGGTTGGTTTTTCGATGTGGACCAGCAAGGCGAAGGGATGGTTGATGTGGCCACCCACCTGGTCGATTTGGTCCAGTGGGGATGTTTTCCCGGAGTGATTCTGCAAAAATCGGATATCGAGATGCTGCAGGCCAGGCATTATCCTACAGTTCTGACATTGGATGAGTTTAAAGCTGTCACCAAACTTGAGAGCTTTCCTGATAACCTTTCCAAATTTGTAAAAGACGGAAAACTGGATGAATATGCCAATGGGGAAATGCTGTATAAAATCAAGGGAATTCATGCCAAAGTCACTGCCGAATGGCAGTACAAGGCCCCGGAGGGTTCGGGGGATACCCATTACGCTATCCTTCGCGGCTCCAGGGCTTCTGTGGAGATCAAGCAGGGCGAGGCTGAAAAATTCCTCCCAACCCTTTATGTCCACGCCAATCCGGGTACGGCACTTCCCGAATTCGCCGCTGCGCTGGAAAATGCAGTGGTAAAAAATAGTTCCCATCCGGGATTGACACTCGAGAAGGTGGATGAACTAACGTGGAAAGTCAATATCCCTGCTGAATACAAGGTCGGTCATGAGGCGCATTTCAGTCAGGTAACCGAGCAATACCTTCAATATCTCAAAGCCGGGAAACTTCCCGATTGGGAGGTGCCGAATATGATTGTGAAGTATTATACCACGACGGAAGCACTGAAGCTAGCGAGGAAATAACGACTGGGACGACTAGGACGACTGGGATGACTAGGACGAAGGGGACGAAGGGGACGACTAGGATGACTGGGACGAGGGGACGATCCCAACTTTGAATCAGGGAAACTGTGAAGCGGAGAACCGGTCCCTGAGCGAAGTGGTCACTTAGCCTGTCGAAGGGTCGAAGAGCGGACGGAATGGTAACTTTCATGAGAGATGAGTTTTGATCAAAACCACTCATCCCATTCGTCATCTTATCCCACTCGTCCTAGTCATCCCAGTCATCCTAGTCGTCCCCTTCGTCCTAGTCATCCCAGTCATCCCAGTCGTCCTAGTCGTCCCCTTCGTCCTAGTCATCCCAGTCATCCCCTTCGTCCTAGTCGTCCCAGTCTTTTTTCCCGTTATTCGAGTATCTCCACAACGTACTCCGCTTCGTAAACAGCGCCTGCCTCCAGCTGCAGCACTCCCTCCTTGTTCTCGAACCGTTGATCGGTGTCCCATTTGTCGGCGATGCCGAGCCAGGGTTCGATGCAGACGTAGTCGCCATTGGTTTTGGCCCAGATGCCCATGTAAGGGAAGTCGTCGAATGAAACGGATAAAGCCTCATCTGATTTTTTGCTGCGAAGCGTTATTTTTTTGGATTTCAGATCTTTGAAAATGAGCGCGTCTTTACTGAACAGTTCATGGGTCAGCGGAAGAAGATTCGAGTTGTTGAAAACAGGAGCTGTCTTGTCAGAAATCGTCCCGTCATCGAACAGTAACCATGTGGATGAATTTTCATTGGTCTCAAATTCGAGGTAGTAATCCTCGTACTTTTCATCTTCATGTCTCGGGCATTTGAATCCCGGGTGACCGCCCAAAGAGAAGAAGAGCGGTGATTTGCCTGTATTGGAAACCTGGTGCAGCACCCTGATTTTGGCATCTTCCAATATGAACTGTATTGTAAACTCAAAATCAAAGGGATAAATCTTGTACGTATCTTTGTTGGAGGCCAATCCGAAAGTCAGGGAATCAGCGGTAATTCCAGTTAAGAGAAGATCCGGATTATCACGGATAAATCCATGCTTTTTAAGTTCATATTTCACTCCGTTCCACAGGTAGGAGTCGTCTTTTAATCCTCCCACAATTGGGAACAGGATTGGCGCTGAGCTGTTCCAGATTGCCGGATCACTGCCCCACATGTATTCAATGCCGCTTTTCAGCGATCTGACCGAGAAGAGTTCTGCGCCCGGCTGGCGGACAGCAATTCCGAGTTTGGAGTTTTTAGCGTAGTGTATCATAGTTAATGAGAATATTTAGTATTGCTAAATTAAGTTTAAAATTACACGAATTAGAACGAATTACACGAACGGTAGGAATTTTATGAAGCGCTAATTGTATTTCAGATAAATTGACAAGATTGCGATCATATAAACCTTATTTCCAGTTTTTTAATCTTAGTAGAAAATCGATTTTGATTGAATCCCATATCTTATTATCTTATTTCAGAATACAACTTAATAAGATAATAAGATTCATATTTGTAACCTCACCTTTTTCTACTAAGATAGCCTTTTAATAATAAGATTTATATTATCCTGATTTTCAGACAATCCTCAATTTCTTCCATCAGTTTCTCATTCATCCAAGTCGTCCATGTCGTCCAAGTCATCCAAGTCGTCCTAGTCTTCCCCCTCTTCTTATTTGATGTTTTCAATCAGACTGTGAAACGCCCTCCTCTCCACCTCCCCGGCTTCGGAGTAATGGGTTACATTTTCGCGTTTTGCAATACGGCAGAAATTGTCGTAGGTGCCATCCTGACGTGCAATGGCGGGGGTGCGTTTGCATTTGAGATAGAGAACAGGCAACGAGCACATTTCAACACGGCGAACCACCTCATCATTGTCGGCTACTTTAACCGCCTCTTTGAATAAATCGCACGATTGTTGCACAAAATCATCGGAGAAGATGGCATCGCCAGGCGTCAGTCCCAGGTGTATATGGGTATCCGGTGTGATACGGTTGTGCAGAAGGTCGAAATATTGCCTGACGAACTTTCCGGCACGACCGTAATATCCGTACATGAAATCGTTGATAACCGCTTCTGTATTGCACTCCGGATTCCATAATAATTTGGAAATCAGGTAGGAACGAAGTTCGGAAAACTCTCCCCCACGGCTTTGGTAAGCAGCCTGCTCCATGATGCCAATGGCGTTGTTGTCCCTGAACGACTGTATGTTGGATTGCAGTACCCTGAAGTTGGGGTAGGGCATCACATAATGCAAGAAATTGACCACGTAATCCCAGATGTACATGTGGGGCGCAATGGCCGACCAACCTTTCAGATCATCCAGAAAAGATTTGTTTTCGGGACAGGATTTGAAATCGTGCGCGAAACAACATTCGATGCTGCACAACCGGACCACCACATTGTGCCTGGGCTTGATATCCTTGGGTGGCGTACGGGTATACTGGTAGGCCAGTGTGCCGATAAACTTATCAGGAAACTCCTTTTCAATAGCTTCGGCCACCTGGTTGACAAACCAGATGATCAGTCCGGATTCGCCCCCTTTGGCTTTGACGATGGCCTGGCATTTGTCGCATTGGCACGGGTTGTGCCAGTCGTTTTGGGAGACATCGTAAATCAGGTATTCCGGACTTTCGCGCATTCGTTTTTTGATCCGGTCAGTGATAATGCGCAGTACATCAGGGTTTGTGAGGCAAAGCTGTGCCCTTTCAAAGATTCTTTTGCCATCAATCAGGCTGTAATATTCAGGATGCTTCTTGTAAAACTCCTCCGGTGGCATCAATGGGTAAAAGGTGTGAACTGCCCAGTAGCTCTCAATGCCGCCGGGTTGTTCGCGGTAGCCCATGCCCCCGTTCATCTTGTTGCGGGTAGCCCAGATAGGATCAAACGCTTCAAAATAGAAATCATTCCGTACCCGGATGCCTGGCTTTTCGGCATGGTCGAACCAGACAAATTTCAGCTCCTCCCGTTTGGGGATCACATTCACGGTAGGGGTATACCAACGGCATCCCAGCTCCCTTTCCAAAAATTCGAAGACACCGTACATGGTACCACGCTGTCGGCCTCCGGTGATGAAGATGTTGGGGCCGGAGTTATAGTAGTGGAAGGATTCTTCGGAGGAAGCGGACTGGGATGACTCGGACGACTGGGGCGAGGGGGAGAGAGGGCGAGTGGCAAACGAGGCAGACTGGGACGACTGGGACGAAGCGCCAATGAAAATTTGGGGACCTTTGTAACCTGAATCTTCAGGGAGAAGCGGAAATTCAACGCCACTGATCTCTTTCAACCAGTGCTGAAGCTCTTTGGCTGCCCATTTTTCTGATTCTGAAGCATTGGAGGCTATGGAGATCCGGTAATCAGATTTTCCATGACTGAAAAGTGCATATTCGATTCGCTTTCCTGCCGTGAATTCGCTTGTTCGTTGCAGGGTCTCTCCTGATTTCAGCTGAACAGTAACCTTTGCCAGGTACGGCTGGTAATTGGTTGACGGGATTTTAAGCGGGGCACAAAAGTTAGCAGAACGTTCCTCCTTCAGGATTTCTGCCCCACGAATGTCACTGATGGTCACTGTTATCTTTTGAACCAGATAGTTCAAAACCTCCGGAGGATAAGAGGAGACGATGCTTGCGGTTCCTTTTTCGTTGGCCCAAACTTTGAAAAGATCACCTCTTTCGAGGGCATCAGCAGCCAAAAAATTGTGAAATCTCAGGGCGAATCCCCATTTGTTGCCATGCTGTTCGACTTTTAACAGGAGGGTGTTGGTTCCTTTTTTTAGCATAACGGGGATCAGATCTCCATCGATTATGACACTGCGCATGGTCGGATAATCGAAAACTGAAGTACCGTTTACGATGAGTTGTGCCCCATCGTTGGTGCCCAGGCCAATCAGTTGAACACCCTCTTCTGCTGCCTCGACGCTGGTAAAGGCATAGGCAAAAACGGGAAAAGATTTGGAAAGGGCTGCGACCAGGTCGACGATCGAATCGGTCGACTGCCAATATTTCCAGACCATCGACTTTTTGCCGACTTTGATGACATCACCGGCTTTTACCGATAGGTTTTGCTCTCCGCCCAATTTGCCGAGGTAATCTGTTTTGAAACCTGGAAGGTGATCCCATGATTTATCAGGATCCGGCTGAGTTTGCAGCGGGATCGGACCGAGCAGCAGCCAGGATTTTAGGAATTGGCCGGGGATGATCTTCTGCGGAACATTTTGACAAAATCCCGGCAGGGAAATAAATAGGAATAAGGAAATAAGTAGAAATAGTTGTTTCATGGCATTTTTGATTTGGTCTAATCTTTTATTACACAGAGTTTCACGGAGAAGCACAGAGTTACACAGAGCACTACGACTTTGCTCGGGAACCGGTCTCAACCATACATTTTCCCATTCATTGCATTTTTCAAAACTGTTACTCTTCCGTCCGAAATTAACTTACCAGCTTTTTTTGACTGCTACCGCGGACGGTGTTCAATTGACATTTCCTACCCCGGGTTCCGCTTCGCTCCACCCGGGGCTATTCACATTTAACCCCTTCAGGGTATGATCCGAGAGGGATCCAGATAGTGGTCGGGAAATTTAGGATTGTGCAACTGCCAATTTTCACATTTTCACATTTTCACATTATTTTCACGCTTCTGCCTGTCTCTCTATCGTCTCCGTCTTCCCAGTCATCCTAGTCTTCCCAGTCATCCTAGTCGTCCTAGTCAT
>CAYHQN010000131.1:0-11949 GCA_964358545.1 uncultured Tangfeifania sp.
TACTTCCTATCCATGGTCATATGACACAAATATAGGAGGGGAGTGGTGTTCTAATTTTGATCAGAACACGAATCTGAAGTCTCCCCATTGGGAGAGATTTAGAGGGGTCAAACGAAGGAATTCAGAAGACTAAAATGGTTCATTACTACTTTCCAAATACATTAACCTCTTAAATTTCAACCATTGTGAATCTTTTTGACGTTTACCCCCTATACGACCTGACTCCTGTTTCTGCAAACGGGTGTACCATTACCGATAAAAATGGAGTGGAATATCTTGATCTCTATGGCGGTCATGCTGTGATTTCTGTTGGTCATTCCCATCCACACTATGTTCAGCGGATCAGTGATCAGCTGAAAAAAATCGGGTTCTATTCCAACTCGGTACAGAATCCGATGCAGGAAGAGCTGGCAACGAAGCTGGGAGAGCTTTCCGGCTACGGGGATTACAACCTATTTCTATGCAATTCTGGTGCTGAAGCCAACGAGAATGCCTTGAAACTGGCCTCCTTTTTGACCGGCAAAAAGAGAATTGTTGCTTTTGATAAATCTTTTCACGGGCGGACTTCCGCTGCTGTGGCGGTGACTGATAATCCCAAAATAGTTGCCCCCATCAATGACGTCCACGACCGGGTGATTCTTCCGCTCAATGACATCGATGCTCTGCAGACCGCCCTTTCAACGGGTGAAGTGGCAGCTGTACTGGTCGAAGGGATTCAGGGAGTTGGCGGTTGCAGGGTTCCCGATCCGGTATTTCTTCAGAAAGCAGGCCAGTTGTGCAAAGGGCACAAGGCGCTCTTCATTTTGGATGAGGTGCAATCCGGCTACGGTCGCAGCGGGAAATTCTTCGCCCACCAGTATGCAGGAATACGGCCGGATGTCATCACAGTTGCCAAGGGGATGGGCAACGGTTTCCCGGTAGGAGGAGTACTGATTTCGCCCGAACACAAACCCTGGCACGGAATGCTGGGAACCACTTTTGGCGGAAATTACCTGGCATGTGCCGCCGGTCTTGCTGTATTGGAGATCATGGAAAAGGAGCATCTGACCGAAAATGCAGCCACAGTTGGCGGATACCTGATCAAGGAACTCTCTGCTTTTACCACTATTAAGGAGGTGCGCGGCAAAGGGTTAATGATTGGACTCGAATTTGATGAGCCCATTGTTGCCCTGCGTAAAAAGCTACTCTTCGAAGAAAAAATATTCACTGGAGTTACCGGAACCCATGTAATCAGAATCTTGCCTCCGCTAACCCTGACCAAAAAGGAGGCCGCCCGTTTCCTGGAGACCTTCGCCCGTGTGGTGAAAAATATGTAATTTGCACGCTCAATCAGAAACAATACAACCATGCAAATCAATCAGATCAATATAGCCATTGTGGGAGGTGGAAATCTCGGCAGATCAGTGGCCGAAGGCTTCCTTAAAGCGGGTATTGACCCCTCAAAAATTGTGGTATCCCGAAGACGGGTACATCTGTTGGAAGATCTTCGGGTCAAGGGCATTCGCATTGAGAAAGAGAATGCCATAGCCGTTAAGGGTCAGGATGTGATAGTTTTAGCCGTAAAACCATATCAGGCTATTGAATTGCTCAACGAACTGAAACCATGTCTGAAACCCGGACAGATCCTACTCTCCCTGATGACGGGTATTTCCCTGGCTGAGTTGAACCAACATGTTCCTGAAGGGGTTCTTGTTTTCAGGGTAATGCCTAACACAGCTGTGTCCTTGCAGGAATCCATGACGATGATTGCAGCGCCTGATTGTGATCCTGCTTTGCAGAAACTGGTGGGTGATCTTTTTGAAACGCTCGGGAAGGTTATTTTTATCAATGAAGAGCTGATGGCAGCGGCCACGGTGCTTGGCGCCTGCGGAATCGCTTTTGCACTCCGGTTTATCAGGGCTGCTATTCAAGGAGGAGTGGAAATTGGATTTGGCGCCGATGTGGCACAGCAAATTGTAGCACAAACGGTGAAAGGTGCGACAGAATTGATCCTGCAAACCGGCCGACATCCGGAACAGGAGATCGACAAGGTGACCACTCCGAAAGGAATTACCATCTCAGGATTGAATGAAATGGAACACCAGGGATTCTCGTCGGCTTTGATTCGAGGATTGTTGGTCTCTTACAACAAGCTGAATAACGGTAAGTAATTGTCAATTTTTAATTTGTAAGATATGGAACAACAAATTTTAGAGATCGCCGACCGTCTCAAAGCAATGCGCGAATCACTGGAAATTTCACCCGAAAAGGCAGCTCAAACCTGTGATACATCTGTGTCTGACTATTTGAAATTCGAAAGTGGCGAAGCAGATATTCCGGTTAGTGTGCTCCATCGGATGGCAAAACATTTTGGCTTCGACATCACAACTTTACTTACCGGGGAGCAGCCACATGTCCGAACCTACGACCTTACCAGGAAAGGAAAGGGAGTCGTTGTTCAAAGACGCCGGGCGTACAATTATGAATCGTTGTCGGCCAATTTTGTCAACCGCAAAGCGGATCCATATTTTGTCATTGTTGAACCGAAGGAAGATCCTGAAATGACCGTCAATGCACATCCCGGACAGGAATTTAATTACATGCTTGAAGGCCAGATGAAGCTTTGTATCGGTGAGAATGAACTCATCCTCAATCCTGGCGATTCGGTCTATTTTGATTCCGCTATTCCGCACGGTATGCAAGCGATGAATGGAAGGGTGGCAAGGTTTCTGGCGGTGGTTCTTTGAAGAATTAAAAATTAAAAATTACAGATTACAAATTATGGCAAATGCCAAAAGCTAACTGCTAATAGCTAACAGCCAAAAGCTTGAAGTTACAATTGAACTTTTCATGGTTAAAGCCTCGTTATATAAAAAAATAGTCGTCAAAGTTGGAAGCAATGTGCTTACAAAGGAGGATGGAATGCTTAACATCTCCCGGATGGCGCATATTGTAGGGCAAATTTCCCGGCTGAAGAAAGAAGGGGTACAGGTGATTCTTGTTACTTCAGGTGCAGTGGCGGCTGGACGTGCGGAAGTTGATCCGGTCAAAAAGCTGGATCCGGTCTCCAGCCGGCAATTGTGGTCGGCCGTAGGTCAGGTGAAGTTGATCAACCATTATGCAAATCTTTTTCAGGAACAGGGAGTTATCTGCGCCCAGGTGCTGACGACAAAAGAAAATTTTGGCGACAGGCTTCACTATCTGAACATGCGCAACTGCATTCAGACTTTGCTGGAAAACGATGTGGTTCCGGTTGTCAATGAGAATGATACCATTTCGGTGACTGAACTGATGTTTACCGACAACGACGAGCTTTCGGGATTGATTGCTTCTATGATGGACATGGAAGCGCTGGTTATTCTCTCCAATGTCGACGGTGTCTACAGCGCTGCTCCTGATCAGCCGGGAAGTGAGCTGATCCGCACCATCCATCCAAACCAAAATAGTGGAAAGATCTCCATATCAGTCAAAAAGTCAAATTTTGGCAGGGGAGGCATGCTGACAAAGTACCACATTGCTGCCAAACTTGCAGGACAAGGTATCTCAGTTTTTATAGCGAATGGTTTCAGGGAGAAGATATTGACAGATATTTTGCATGGAGCAAATCAGCCTCCTTTTACCCATTTTCTGCCATCATCAAAGAAATCAAGCGGAGTTAGGAAGTGGCTCTCCCATTCCGACGACTTTGCCCGAGGGGAGGTGGTGATCAATGAAGGAGCCCGGACTGCCTTGCTTTCCGATAAGGCTGTGAGTCTGCTAATGATTGGCATCACTTCTGTTACCGGCTATTTCAAAGATGGCGATATTGTCCGGATAAAAGACAGCGAAGGAAAACTGCTTGGCCTTGGAAAAGCCTCTTTCTCATCTGACGAAACAATGGAGGAGAAGGGTGGGAAGAAGACCAAACCGTTTATTCATTACGATTATCTATACCTGATTTGATGAGAATGGATTTGACAAATAGCTTTGAGTCCGCCTTGCTGGCCAGCCGAAAACTGGGGAAATTATCACCTGAGCAAATCAACCGGCTACTTCTCAGGTTGGCTGATGTCGCGGTAGCATCGGTGGATATGATTTTGAAGGAAAATCAAAAGGACCTGGACCTGATGGATCCTTCCGACCCAAAATATGACCGGCTGAAACTGACGAAAGAAAGGATTGTAGCAATCGCTTCGGATATAAGAAATGTGGCTGCTTTGCCTTCCCCGCTAGGGAGGATTTTAAGTCAGGAACTGTTGCCAAACGGACTTCATTTGAAGAGAATCAGTGTACCATTTGGTGTTATTGGTGTTGTTTTTGAAGCCCGTCCCAATGTTACCTTCGATGTTTTTTCCCTGTGCATCAAATCGGGTAATGCGGTGATTTTAAAGGGTGGAAGTGATGCATCCTATTCGAATGAGGCCATTGCCGGATTAATCAGGGAGGTCCTTGCTGCTTCGGACGTCGATGTAAACGCTTTGACATTGCTGCCTCCGTCGCGTGAAGCCACAACGGCCTTGCTCGGGGCAAGAGGTTATGTTGACCTGATTATACCAAGGGGGAGCCAGGCATTGATAGACTACGTCCGCGATCATGCTAAAATTCCGGTCATCGAAACAGGTGCAGGTATTTGCCATACCTATTTTGATGCGGAAGGCGACCTTGAAGTTGGCAGACGGGTAATCCACAATGCGAAAACCCGCAGGGTGAGCGTCTGCAATTCATTGGATTGTCTGATTATTCACAGAAGCAGGATAGTTGATTTGCCCTATCTGGTTGGTTTGATGCCTGCGAATGAAGTAGAGATATTTGCAGATCCCGATGCTTTCAAAGCCTTAGCAGGAAATTATCCCGCTCATTTGCTGCATCCGGCGAACAAAGACTCCTTTGGAACTGAATTTCTCTCTTATAAAATGGCTATAAAGACAGTATCTTCATTTGAGGAGGCGCTCGACCATATTGCACAATACGGTTCCAAACACAGTGAAGCAATTATCTCGGCCAACAGGAAAACGCTGGATGATTTTCTGCTATCTGTTGATGCAGCAGCCGTTTATGCCAATGCCAGCACCGCCTTTACCGATGGGGCCCAATTTGGTTTGGGGGCCGAAATTGGTATCAGTACCCAAAAACTGCATGCACGCGGTCCGATGGCGCTTCAGGAGATCACCACATACAAATGGTTGGTAGAAGGGGAGGGGCAGATAAGATAATGTGAATATTGGAAAATGGAGAAATGTGACCCTACGACAAGCTCAGGGGCCGGTGCATGGGAATATTGGAAAATGGAGAAATGGGCATATGAGAACTCTTTTTTCTGGATGTCTTCAATTATTTTGTTTGTATTCTCTGTGTGACTCTGTGCTTCTCTGTGCAACTCTGTGTAATATTAAAAATCGAAAATAGAATTATGAAGCACTTTACATCAGTTTACGATATTCCCGACCTGAAAGAGGCAGTAGAAATGGCCAGGGAAATCAAGAAGAATCCATATGGCTACCAACATCTTGGTAAAAATAAGACCATGGTTTTGATCTTCTTCGACTCCAGTCTGCGCACCAGGTTAAGTACCCAGAAAGCCGCCATGAACCTGGGAATGAATACCATGGTATTGAATGTCAGTCAGGATGGCTGGTCTCTGGAAACAGAAATGGGCGTGGTCATGGATGGCGACAAGCCGGAGCACCTGCGCGAGGCAATTCCCGTTATCGGCACCTATTGCGATGTGATAGGTGTCAGGGCTTTTGCCCGTTTTGAGAGCAAAGAAGATGATTACAGGGAGAAAATCCTGCAACAGTTTATCGATTTTGCCGGGGTGCCAATTGTCAGCATGGAAGCTGCCACACGCCATCCTTTGCAGAGCTTTGCAGACCTGATCACCATCGAGGAGTTCAAGATAAAACCAAGACCGAAGGTGGTCCTTACCTGGGCACCCCACCCAAAAGCATTGCCACAGGCTGTTCCCAACTCTTTTGTAGAGTGGATGCGTCAGACTGACTATAAACTGGTGGTGACCCATCCGGAAGGGTATGAGTTGGCCCCCGAATTCATGGGTGATCTGAAAGTCGAGTACGATCAGAACAAAGCCTTCGAAGGAGCAGATTTTATCTATGCAAAAAACTGGGCGGCCTATGGCCAGTACGGCAAGATCCTCTCGAAGGACATGAATTGGACCGTCACCATGGAAAAAATGAAGCTGACGAACAATGCCAGGTTCATGCATTGCCTGCCTGTGAGGAGAAATATGATCGTGACCGACGAAGTTCTGGACAGTGATCGTTCCATTGTGGTGAAAGAAGCAGAAAATCGTGTATATTCGGCACAGACTGTTTTAAAAATGATATTAGAGAAATTGTTATGAGTGATCGTCTGACTATCATCAAAGTAGGTGGAAATGTGGTGGAAGAGGAAGCCTCTTTAAAATCCTTGCTGAAAGATTTTTCCAGGGTTGCAGGATATAAAATTCTGGTTCACGGTGGAGGTAAATCCGCCAATATACTTTCCGAAAGACTTGGATTGGAGAGTAAAAAAGTGGAGGGCCGCAGAATTACGGATGCCGAGACCCTGAAAGTCGTGACCATGGTTTACGCCGGATTGGTCAACAAAAACATAGTAGCCGGACTGCAGGCTTTGGGCAACAATGCCATCGGACTTACCGGTGCTGATCTGGACCTGATACGCGCTGCAAAACGTCCTGTAGGAGAAATCGATTATGGGTATGTTGGCGACATTAAAACAGTTAACTACCAAGCATTGAAGGAGTTGTTGGATTCAGGTGCAGTACCGGTGGTGGCGCCGATCACCCACGATGGTCACGGTCAGTTGCTGAATACCAATGCGGATACCATCGCATCTGAAGTGGCTGCTGCCATGTGTTTCGATTACGAAGTACGCCTGATCTTCTGTTTTGAGAAGAGCGGTGTGCTGATGAATGAAGAAGATGAAAAATCACTTGTCAATGAAATAAATCCTGAATTCTTCGCGCAATTAAAACACGACGGCATCGTTTCGGGTGGTATGATCCCGAAACTGTCGGATGGTTTTGCCGCCTTACGCCGTGGTGTTAAGGAGGTGGTAATCACCAATCCTGCCGGGATATCTGAGGGATTGAGGGGAACCCGTTTGGTTCTGGAATAAGTGAACTAGAGTGACTAAAGTGAACTAAAGTGACTAAAGTTATGGACTCCGAACTATTTAAGCAAGTGGCGTAAGTACTCTAGTCATTTTAGTCACTCTAGTCACTTGTACCCATGAAAAACAAATGTAATTTCTACTGCAAATGAACCCAGTCTATATAGAAGATTCCCTTTCGCTCCTGCGTGCCATGATCAGCATTCCCTCCCTCAGCCGGGAGGAGAAGGATGTTGCGGATCTGGTTGAGCAAAAACTGACTTCATGGGGTTATCAACCCTACCGGGAAAGTAATAATGTCTGGATATGCTCTTCCCATTGGAATGACGATTTGCCAACCATCCTGCTAAATTCACATGTTGATACTGTACGTCCTGCCAAAGCCTGGAGTCACGATCCTTATGGTGCCACGGAGGCAGATGGTAAATTGATTGGTCTTGGAAGTAACGATGCCGGTGCTTCCGTGGTGGCGCTTTTGTGCGCCTTCAGACATTTGGAGCAAAAGCCGCAACCCTATAACCTGATCTTTTGTGCAAGTGCTGAAGAGGAAATTTCCGGCTTGAATGGTGTCGCCTCAGTATTGAAGCATTTCGGAAAACTAAGTTTGGCAGTGGTTGGAGAACCTACCGGGATGCAAATGGCCATCGCTGAGAAAGGATTGATGGTACTCGATTGTGAAGCCAAAGGAAAATCAGGTCATGCCGCCCGCAACGAAGGAGAGAACGCCATTTACAAAGCAATAGCTGATATCCAAACTTTAGCAGGCATGACATTTCCATGCGAATCGGAAAAACTGGGAGCGATAAAGATCACGGTTACCCAGATAGAGGCTGGTACCCAGCACAATGTAGTACCGGATTCCTGCAAATTCGTGGCAGATGTGAGAACCAACGAATGCTATTCCAATGAGGAGGTGTACCAAATCATTGCCAAAACCATTGAATCGGAAGTCACCCCGCGCTCCTTCCGCTTGAACTCATCGGGTATTCCACAAGATCACCCAATGGTACAAAGGGGAATCTCATTAGGGTTGGCCCCTTACGGATCCCCCACTACTTCCGATCAGGCGGTCATTCCCTGTACCTCGATTAAAATCGGTCCTGGGGAATCTTCCCGCTCGCATACGGCCGATGAGTACATTTTTATGGATGAGATCCGAAAGGGTGTCGAGATTTATGTGAAGCTCCTCGACCAGCTCAAACTTTGAGCCGGTATTAATAATCCTGAATCAACACTTCAGTTGGGATATGTAAATCACGGTTCAATCGGCGAATCATGTCCAGGGATAGTTTTCTTTTTTTATTCAGTATTTCAGTTACACGGCTTCTAAACCCAAGTACTTTGGCCAAGTCTTTTGGTTTATATCCCAACTGGTCCATCCGGAATTTTATGGCCTCAATTGGATCTGGTAATTCTATGGGATAGTGTATACTTTCATAATTTTCAATTAACAAGGTGAGTAATTCTAATTCATCACCCTCCGGAGTATTCAATTGTGCATCAAAAACTACCTCAAACCTTTCAAGCGCAAGATTATATTCATCTTCAGTTTTGATCACTTTGTATTCCATAATTTCTAGATAATTTCAGCTTTTATTTTATCATACTCAGCATGAGTGCCAATAAACCTAATCCAAACAATTCCATACCCGTAATTGATTTTTACAATCAACCTGTACATATTACCTTTCACATTGAAAACGATGCGATTATTTGCAAGAATGCTCACAGAAGGATATGCATGTTTAATATCAGCAGGAGATCTCCAATTGGCATGAACTGCTTCAGCGTACCAACTTATCAGATTCTCTCTACAGTCATTGTGCCGTAACCAAAAATCGCGTAAAGTCTTCTTTGCTATTACTCTCATCGACTTTTATTAGCAAAGTTAAACTATTTTTACCAATTTGGGAAATATTAATATATAATTTTGGATTGCTGAATAACCAAATACGTAATTGCCGATTGCTGAATGCGAAATTAATTGATCCTCAGATCATCCTCCTCAACTATCTCTTCCGAATCATCATCACCGAACGGATCATCCCCATTGATGATTTTGGTAAAATTGTCCGGTATTTTTTGTGCTTCAGGAACATACGGGAATACATCGATGATGGGACTTTCTGTGATCCCGCCGATTTCGAAGTCGGCCATCATCCCTTTCATCGCTTCGATTACCTGATCGTAGGCAGCCTTCACATTGTCTGAAAAGACCAGCACAAACTGACTTACCCGCTTCTCCTTGCCGCTCTCTTCATCGAAGGTGATGAAGGTAACCTTCGCCTTGTACCAGCGGTCGCCCACCTCAGAAGGGATGATCTCCGCCAGTTTTGTTTTGGATATTCTTGTTACGGTAAATTCGCCGCTGACCATCGAGACCAGCTCTTTGTAGATGCGTGTTTCAGCCTCGGTGAAGGAGACCGCATCCAGCAAGTAGGTTTCGCTCACTTTCTTTTCGCGGCCGTCCTCCCCCATCTTGGAGTATTTTGCCGTGCATTCAAACCAGGTATTCATGTTTTAATATTTATTTGATTATTAGATTATTATGGAAGGATCCTTTATCCTTCAAGATCTTGTCAATTTCCGTCTTGATCAACTTCCCCCAGATCTTGTATCCCTCCCGGTTGAGGTGAAGGTGATCATCCCTGAAGAGTTCGTTGCGGGGTTCCCCTTTTTCATTCAGAAAGTTTTGTGCCGTTTCGATAAAATAGAGGTTTTTCTGCTTGTGGCACATGGCCTTCAGTAAGGCGTTGTCTTTCTGGATCACCGGCCATTTATTCCAGCGGCTCTGGGATGGCGTGATCTCAATGAGGAAAATCGGCTGTTTCTTGTATTTGGCGCGGATGGTTTTGATGATTCTCCGGAAGGTGGCGGCACTCTCCTTCGGGGTCAGATCGTTGGGAGAACCGGTGATGTCGTTGGCGATAAAAATGACAACGGCCCTGAATTGATGCGGATAGACAATCCTTTCGGCGTATTGGGCAACTGCCGGAGAGTTGGATCCGCCAAACCCCCTTTGAATGATGGGGTAGGGCGTCATCTCCTCCTTGATGGTGCTCCATAGCCGGATGCTTGAACTCCCAATAAACAGCAAGGAATTATCGGGATATTTCTCTGTCTGGTTGAGTTTGTCGAAAGCGGCAATCTCGCCTTCCCATTTGGATCCAACCTCTACCTTGCTTTTTTGGGCGATACAGGAGGAAATGAAAATCAGCGAAGCGAAGATAAAGGACGTTAATCTGAGCGTGTGGACAGTCTTTTTCATAATCATTTTTCCCTTTTATTCAGGTAGGAAATGTAAGGAATTTAAACGATTTCGCCATAAAGGTCAAACTCTTCGGCATCAGTAATTTTCACCTGATAGTACCGGCCAATGGTGGTTTTTTTCCCGCTGACAAGTACCTCGCCATCCACCTCAGGTGAATCATATTCGGTACGCGCGATAAAATAGTCTTCCTCTTTGCGGTCGATCACAACCTTGAGAACTGATCCGATCTTATGCCGGTTGATTTCAAGTGCTATCTCTTGCTGAATGGCCATGATCTCTTCGGCACGGGCCTGTTTCACCTCCTGTGGAATGGTATCTTCATAGGTTTCTCCGGCAAAGGTATCCTCCTCGTGGGAGTAAGGGAAAACGCCGAGTCGTTCGAACCGCATTTCGCGGACAAACTGTTTCAGCTCTTCAAAATCTTCTTCCGTCTCGCCGGGATGACCCACCAGCAGGGTAGTACGGATATGGATACCTGGCACCTCCAGCCTGATTCGCTTAATCAGCGCAATGGTCTCTACCTTAGAAATGTTCCTGCGCATCAGTTTCAATACATTGTCGCTGCAATGTTGCAAGGCGATATCGAGGTATCGGGCAACATTGGCTTTCTCCCGCATCACCGGCAGGAGATCGTATGGGAATTTGGTTGGGTAGGCATAATGCAGCTTGATCCATTCGATGCCTGGGATCGCGGCTAGTCTTTCGGTCAGTTCAGCCAGTTTTTGCTCTTTGTACAGATCCACTCCGTAGAAGGAGAGGTCCTGCGCGATTACCAGCAACTCTTTGACCCCATTTTTGGCCAGTGCAGTTGCCTCCTGTACCAGTTCATCCATTGGAATGGAGCGATGCATCCCGGTCATTCTTGGGATGGCGCAGTACGAACATTGCCTGTTGCACCCTTCTGAAATTTTGAGGTAGGCGTAATGGGCAGGAGTGGTCTGGTATCTCTGGTGGGAGAGGCTCATGCGGTATTCGGCCTTGAGATCCTCCACCATCTTTTTTACTTGAAATTTTCCGTAAAATCCATCAACTTCCGGAATCTCCTTGATCAGATCATCTTTATACCGTTCAGTTAAACAGCCAAATACGAAAATCTTGTCGATTTCTCCCCTGTTTTTGGCCTCTGCAAACTCGAGAATCGTGTTGATCGACTCCTCCTTGGCATCCAGGATAAAACCACAGGTATTGATGGCCACCATCCGCGAATCGGCTACTCCTCCGTCATGAACCACCTTGTATCCGTTGGCAGCCATCTGTGAAAGAAAAAGCTCCGAATCCACCAGGTTCTTTGAGCAACCCATTGTGACGACGTTGATAGATTTGGACATGATTTCGAGAATTGTTTTAAGGGTTTGAAAAGTTGATAATTGTGCTCTACGCAAATTGTAGAACAGTTGATTTTACTGTATGGTTGAGATTGCTTCGTCGTTCATCCTCGCAATGACAAAAGTCCACGGGGTGCGTTCGATGAGGCGAGGCGTGGGTCAAAAAGTTAGATTTGTGTTCCATTCTTACCCACGCCTCGCCTCATCGAACCGAACAACTAAAACCACACTCATTGCGAGGAGGAACGACGAAGCAATCTGTAG
>CAYHQN010000132.1:0-11854 GCA_964358545.1 uncultured Tangfeifania sp.
TCTGAAGCATTACTTGAATCAAAAACTGTGCAGATCATACACAAATTTAGTAATCCGCTGCCTGTCCCGATATTTCATCGCGAGGCACGAGCGGGAAGCAATCCGTTGCCTGGCTTCTAGCAATGGCGAAGCAATCTGTTCAACTACTATGAATCATAATCAGTACAAAGGTATTGATTTTTCAAATTATCCTTCGATTTGCCACAAAAGAGAAAAGGTAAAGAATCCTGTTCTTTACCTTTTGTCTATCAAATCAGTACGATTTGTATACTATCTCTTGTGGCTAGGCTCGTCAGAAACGCTTAGTTTGTGACGTCCTTTGGCACGACGGGCATTCAAAACACGACGACCGTTTGAGGTTGACATTCTTTCACGGAATCCGTGCTTATTTTTTCTTTTTCTGTTCGAAGGTTGAAATGTTCTCTTCATCTCTGGGAAATATTTTATTTACGACTTTATTTCTCTTATTTAAGGAGTGCAAAAATAGTTTTTTTTTATATAATGTCCAAACAATTGGATAAATAGTAGATAAATTTATATTTTGTTTATATTACCTGACAGGCAGATAGATCACCTTCTTGGTTTCAAAAAATGGCTCTTCGAAGATTTTGGAGAGATCAAAAATTTCTGCAGAAGACTTGAAAGCGCTGATTTCAGCCTCAAAATCGCCCCCTTTCAGGTAGATGATTCCATTGGGAAGGGCATTCCCCGAATGGGGGGAAACATTTTTTTGTACCATGGAAACAAAGTCGGGAAAGGCTGTAACAGCCCTGCTGATGACGAAGTCGTAACGCAATTTAATCTCCTGAACCCTATTCTTTTGAGCCTTGACATTGATAAGCTTCAATTGATCAGCCACTTCCTGAACAACCATAATTTTTTTCCCGATAGCGTCGATCAGGGTGAAGTTTGAATCAGGGAAAAGTATGGCCAGCGGAATACCGGGGAATCCACCTCCTGTGCCAACATCGAGCAGATTGGTTCCCGGTTTGAAGCGGATGATTTTTGCGATTGCCAGAGAATGTAAGACATGCCTCACATACAGTTCATTGATGTCCTTCCTGGAAATTACATTGATTTTTTCGTTCCATTCACGGTACAACGAACCCAGCTCCTCAAACCGGTTGATTTGGAGAGGAGATAGATCGGGGAAGTATTTAGTGAGAAGGTCCAAAGCCAAGGGAGTTAAAGATTAAAGATTACAAATTACAAATTAAAAATGGAAGGACAAATAGGCAAATGACAAACGAAATGCCAAAACTCCAAAGTTCCAAAATCTTTAATTTGTAATCTTTAATTTGTAATTATTTTGCTATTTCATTATTCTTAAGCAGCTCAAAAAGCATTTCGCGGGAACGAAAAAGCTGTACTTTGACAGTACCAAGAGGTAAGTCCAGTTCTTTGGCAATTTCATCGTAGGAGTACTCCTGAAAGTAACGCAACTCAAGCAATTTGCGGTACCGCGGTTTCAGTTTAGCCACCATCCTGCGGAGGATTTGTGAATTTTGATCCCTGATAATGCTCTCTTCGGGATTGTATCCATCGGCCCGTGCATTGTAGTTGTAATCACCACCAACCTGTTTGTCACCGGAAGAGGGTTCAAGAGGAACCGTTACAGCTCTTTTCTTTCGCATAAAATCAATGGCATTGTTGGAGGCTATACGAAAAAGCCACGTACTGAAGGCGTACTGCGGTGTATATTGGTGAATATTGGTGAAAGCCTTACCAAATGCTTCAATCGTCAGATCCTCCGCATCTGTCCGGTTATTTACCATCTTAAGCAACATAAAATAGATGGTATCCCTGTAGCGTTTCATCAGATCGGCGTAAGCTCTTTCGTTTCCTTTGCGGGCAGCTTCAACCAATTCGATATCCCTTTTTGCATTGCCTGACTGGCCTTGAGCTATTTCCATTTTCTTTTTTGGCCGGTGAATAATTGGACAATTACAAAGTAGATGTTAATAAAAGGCAGGAATGCTTTATAAACAAGCAACATAGGCAAAAAGTTCTTTTCCCCGATTCTATTTGTTGCCACTGCAATCCAGGTCATTTCGAAAATTAGTAGAAAGCCCCATGTACCCAGGATCCAGAATAACAAAGGAGAAACAATCAATAGATAAATGAGTGATGCTGTTAGGGCCAATCTGCTGATTAAGTTGAGCGTGCGGAAAATGCGCTGCCCGGCGGAGAACTTCCGTCTGAGCATAAGTTGTTTTTTCTTGAATTCTACCAGGTCAATCCATTCTGTTTCTCCGGTAAAGGCCACAGGGGTCAATTTGTTGTTATGAACCACTGTGTTTTTTCTGGTGCCAATCTTGTTAATGAATAACTCATTTTCACTGAATGGAGAATCGAGTACCGCAGCAAATCCGCGTAAGTCGAGGAAAGTTTCGCGGCGATATGCCAGGTTGAATTCAAAAACAGGCATGGCCACACCACAAGCCTGGCCTGCTCCTGATAGCAGGTAGGAGGTGAAATTTTCAAAACGCAACCAGCTTTTGTAACTGCCTGTGGCTTCGTTGAAGTGCATATAACCTATCGACACCTCCTTGTCTGGTTCGAGTCTTTGTGCATAATTTTTTAACCACTGGCTGTCTGTAATTCTGCAGAGCGGACTTAAATATACCAGCCACTCTTTGCTGGAAGCCCTGACTCCAATGGTGATGGCAAGGGCATTCGGGAAATCAGTCTCCTGGATAATTTTGGTTGTTTTCAGGTTGCCATGACTGATTTTCAGTTCCGCAAGCAACCAGTCGGTACCGTCTGTGGAGCAGTCATCCACTACGACGATCTCAAAATCGGGATAGTCCTGTGAAAGCAGTGTTGGCAATAACTCCTGTAGTTGTTCAAGGTAATTGCGTGAAGTAACAATGATGGAAATGGAGGGAAGGTTTGGTTCCTTATTTTTTTGTTTTCCACTGAAAATGAACTTTATCAGTAGTATCAAGTAGAATAGCTGTACCAAAAAAGCCAGCCCAAATAGAGCCAGCCCTATGAACTCTTCGATCGTAAACTGAAATCCGCCAAAATCTATTGTCATAATTCAAACAAAAGTCCTCAAAAATACACAATGCCTTGTTAAGTTTCCTCGTTTTTAATAGTTTTTTTTAATGAGTACAATAAGTCGCTGGAAATGTTATTTTGCTTTAATGACTATCTTTGCGGCTTGAAATCTTTTGAATGAAGTTCGAATTACAACAAACGGCCAGCGATTCTAAGGCGCGTGCAGGGAAGTTCCATACAGGACACGGGGTGGTTGAGACTCCTGTTTTTATGCCGGTTGGGACAGCTGGTTCGGTTAAAGGTATCCACTTTAAAGATCTGAAAGAGGATATCAAGGCCCGGATTATTTTAGGAAACACTTACCATCTTTATCTGCGTCCGGGTATTGAGGTACTTGAAAGTGCCGGAGGCTTGCACCGTTTCAATGGATGGGACAAACCAATTCTAACCGACAGCGGAGGATTTCAGGTCTTTTCGCTTGGCGACATCCGTAAAATTACAGAAGAGGGTGCAAAATTTCAATCGCACATCGATGGCTCGCGTCATTTGTTTACACCGGAGCGCGTGGTAGACATTCAAAGATCCATCGGGGCCGACATCATCATGGCTTTTGACGAATGTACTCCCGGAGATGCAGATTATGATTATGCCAGAAAGTCGCTCGAATTGACGCAACGGTGGCTGGATCGTTGCATGAATCAATTTGCTTCCACGAAGTCCAAATACGGTTACGATCAAACTCTTTTTCCCATTGTTCAGGGGTGTGTTTATCCCGATTTAAGGATAAAGGCGGCCGAAAATGTTGCGACCTACCAGGCTGATGGTTATGCTATTGGTGGTCTCTCAGTGGGAGAGAAAGAAGAAGATATGTATGCCATGATAGAGGTTGTCAATGATGTCTTGCCAACCGACAAGCCACGATACCTGATGGGAGTTGGAAATCCCGTGAATATTCTGGAAGGGATTGACAGGGGAATAGATATGTTTGATTGTGTGATGCCTACCCGCAATGGCCGAAATGGCATGTTGTTTACCCGTAACGGAGTGATCAACATCCGAAATAACAAATGGGCCGCGGATTTCACCCCGGTTGATCCGGAAGGAACATCCTTCGTCGATCACCAATATTCAAAGGCGTATCTGCGTCACCTTTTTCAGGCAGGAGAGATGCTCGGTCCAATGATCGGAAGCATACACAATCTGGCTTTTTATCTTTGGCTGGTAGATGAGGCCAGAATTCAGATTTTTCAGGGTACTTTTAAGCCCTGGAAAGAACAGATGGTAAAACAGCTGCGCACCAGACTCTGATTGAGTTTACAATATTACCTTTATACGGATGGGCAAAAAGTATTTACAACGCATAGACAGATACATCATCAAAAAATACCTGGGAACTTTCTTCCTGGCTATTGCTTTGATTATTAGTATCTCTATCATCTTTGACATCTCCGAAAATATTGATGACTTTATCTCTAAAAAAGCTCCACTGAAAGCCATCATATTCGATTATTACCTCCCTTTTATTCCCTATTTCACCAATCTTTTCAGTGCGCTGTTTACCTTCATTGCGGTCATTTATTTTACCTCAAAAATGGCTTACAACTCTGAGATAATTGCTATGCAATCGAGTGGGATCAGTTACCGCAGAATGATGCGACCCTATTTTGTTGCTTCCGGTATTATTGCCGTCATGTCGTGGATACTGGGAAATTTCATCATTCCTCCTACTGCCTTGTCGAGAGTGAATTTCCGCACTACATACATCAAAAATGAGTACATCAATACTGATAAAAACATCCACCGGCAGTTAGAGCCGGGGTTGTTTATCTACATGAAGAGTTACAACAACAGAAGTGATGTAGGCTATAAATTTACCATCGAAAAATTTGAGGGCACTATGCTAAAATCAAAATTGATAGCTGATTACATCAAGTGGGACCGTGAAAAAAAGAAGTGGGTGATCCACGACTATTTTATCAGGGATATGAGTGGCAATGTGGAGAAGATTTCCAAAGGCACGCAGATTGACACGACACTCCGGATGACACCTGGCGAATTTGGACAGCAAAGTTCCAAGGAGGAGACCATGGATTTTTGGCAACTAAATAAATACATCAAAGATCTGAAATTGAGAGGTGTAGATAACGTTTCAAGTTATGAGAAGGAGAAATATCAGCGCACCTCCGGGCCTATCAGTACTTTTATTTTGACCATCATAGGTGTTTCTCTCGCATCAAGAAAGAGCAGGGGAGGAATTGGTATTCATCTCGGTTTGGGCCTGTTGCTCAGTTTTTCCTACATCATGTTTATGCAGGTAAGTACCATTTTTGCTTTCAAGGCAGGTTTCAATGTAATGCTTGCGGTATGGCTGCCAAACATTATTTACGCCATGATAGCGCTGGTGCTTTACAAAAGAGCATCGAAATAATTCAACTGAGTATCAGGTAAAAAGGTGTGCTTTCCTGAAACAACCGGAAGCAATCTTCCTACTTATAAAGCCAAAGAGAATAATTTTTGTATTTTTGTTGCACCATATTTCGACCAAAAATCAGTTCTTATATAGGACAAAACATAAGTAAATAGCTACAAATTATGTCATTAAAAAGAAACATCCTAGACCTTCGCAGGAGAAAGAAAGAGGCTCAGCAAGGTGGTGGCGAAGCTGCCATTGGGAAACAGGTTGCCATGGGCAAAAAGACTGCCCGCGAAAGGATCAAAGCGATCCTGGACGAGAACTCTTTTCACGAGTATGACCTCTTTGTAGAGCATACAGGAAAAGATTTCGACATGGAGAAAAAGGTTTTACACGGTGATGGTGTCATCATTGGAACCGGTACCATGTACAATCAGCCTGTTTGTATTTATGCACAGGATTTTACTGTCGCTGGTGGATCTTTGGGTTTGATGCATGCCCGCAAGATTACCAAAATAATGGATCACGCGCTTAAAATGCGGGTTCCAATTATTGGTATCAACGATTCGGGTGGTGCGCGTATTCAGGAAGGTGTTAACTCCTTAGCAGGATACGGTGAGATATTTTACCGCAACACTGAGGCTTCCGGCGTTATTCCTCAATTATCGGTTATCCTTGGTCCATGCGCAGGTGGAGCAGTCTATTCACCGGCACTTACCGATTTCGTTTTTGTAGTAGAGAACATTTCAAAGATGTTTATTACCGGTCCAAGTGTGATAAAAACAGTTTTGGGCGAAGAGATCTCGATGGAAGAGCTTGGTGGCGCCCTTGTTCACAGTGAAATAACCGGGAATGCCCATTTCTATGCCCTGAGCGAAGATGAGTGTTTCGAACAGATCAAAAAACTTATCTCCTTTATTCCATGGAACAATACACAAAAGGCGTTACGCTTCCCAACACAGGCTCCTACTTTTCCCACCAGCATCGAAGACATCGTACCAAGTGACCCGCATTACCCGTACGATATCCGTGACATCATCAAAGCTATTTCAGACAGCTCAGACTTTTTTGAGGTTATGGAGCTCTTTGCACGTAACATTGTCATCGGATTTGGCCGTATTGCCGGAAATACCGTAGGTTTTGTTGCCAACCAACCGATGTACCTCGCAGGTGTTCTGGATTGCGACAGTTCAGATAAGGCTGCCCGTTTCGTCCGCTACTGCGATGCTTTCAATATTCCTATCGTGACCCTTGAGGACATGCCGGGTTACCTGCCGGGAGTTGACCAGGAGCACGCAGGTGTGATCCGTCACGGAGCCAAACTTTTGTACGCATACAGTGAAGCGACTGTTCCAAAGGTTACAGTGATCATCCGTAAAGCTTACGGTGGAGGTTACATTGCCATGAACTCACGCCACCTGGGTGCCGACTTCGTCTACGCATGGCCAACAGCCGAGATTGCGGTGATGGGTCCCGAAGGCGCTGCAAATATTGTCTTCCGCAAAGAGATTGATGAGGCTGAGAACCCTGCTGAAATGCGCAAACAGAAGGTTCAGGAATACAAGGATAAGTTTGCCAATCCATTTGTCGCTGCCTCCAAAGGCTACATCGATGAAGTGATTGAGCCACTCGAAACACGTGCACGGCTGATTCACTCTCTCGAAATTTCAGAACATAAGGTTGACAAGAGACCGGCAAAAAAACATGGAATTCCTCCATTCTGATCAGAAATTGATCTTAATAAAAGACCTTTATGGAAGATAACAGACCAAAATATGAGGTATTCGTCGTCAATACGGCACAATACTACACACTGCTTACCAAGAAATACGGTATGCGGAAGAAGTGGCAACCGGCTGATCTGAACGAAATACGCTCCTTTATTCCGGGTACGATTTTAGAGGTTTATGTAAAACCCGGTCAGGAGGTTCATGCCGGAGATAAACTGCTCAAATATGAGGCCATGAAGATGCAAACCATCCTCGAAATGCCTTTTGCAGGTACGGTGAAGGATGTCCTTGTTTCGGAAGGGGATAAAGTACGTAAGGATCAGTTGATGATTCAACTGGAGGAGCTGGCGGAGTAGGTGATATCCAGTTGCCGGTAAATTTCCAATAAATCCCTGGCATTCAAATCCCCGGATGTTGCTAACTCTAATTTGGTTAAGAGTTTGGATGCTTCTTCCACCAAAATTCCCTTTCCTTCATCCCTGGATTCACAGAGGTTGAGGTATTGTATGATCCAGAAAGCATTGACCAGATGGTAGAATCTCCTGGTAAACATCTTCATATCCGCGCAGTTCTTTTTCAGTTCATCTAACCGGTTCAAGGTTTCTGTCAGTTCCAGGTGATTTTGCAAAACAGGATCTAATTGCTCAATCAGTTCCTTCCAGGTAGTCCTGTCTGCATCAAAAAGGAGACCGGGATTCCTGAAAAAGGGACGTAAGGCCCCAAATGATTTTAAGGCATAGGCCGAATAGAGCTCAGGATCTCCCTGCTCCCATTTTTTCAATGCAGCACCAGTTCCAAACGGCACCCTGTGTGATATCCGCGCTGCCGGATAAACTGTCGCGTCTTTGACTACTCCATATTCGCCCAGCAAAACCATCTTGTGCAAAAAATGAAAATCTTCCCCTGCCTGTCTTCTGTTCATGCCTCCCTGCTTCACGTAGGAACTGGCTTTGACGGCAAAACTTGACCCAACTGTATGGATGGAATGCGGGTAGCCACACCATTGCATGGCATTTCGGAGGTATCGCAGGTAGAGCTCGTATTGAATTATTCCTTCGCGCAGAGAGTTGGTCAGTGTGGGATCATCAATGGGATGACTAAAATTGAGTGTGACAAAATTATACCCGGGATTTTCCCTGAAAGCCGTTTCGATGGAGGTGAAGTAGTTTCCGGAAACCAGACAGTCGGCATCGAATCCTACCAGGATACCCTCTTCCAATCCCGACTGATCAAGGCATCGGATGGCTTCGTCCATGGCAATTTTTCTTGCCCACCCTACCCCTGCCCATTTTGATGGCAACTCGGGCGCATGCAAAAGCCGAAGTTGATAGAAAGGTCTTACACCACTATCCAACCATGCCAGAACAGATTGAATGGTCTTTAAATTATTTAACAATAGCTGAGGTGCAGTTTGGTCTGAGGAGTTAACCACGACGATGACTGTCACATTACAGAACGGAGGAGAACAGACTGCAAGCGATTCGAGTGAGCGAATGAGGTCGGGCTCATCAAAACAGGGTATGGTAACAAACAAGGAACTCTTGTTTCCTGAGGCAGAGAGCTGTTCTGTTACCAAAAGTGGTTGCTGCCGATCAAGATAGGCCTTGAATTTTGACATAATGACCGGATTAGTTCCATAGACAAACCATGTGGAGCTCAAAATTTTTTCTGGTCAGGAGCTTCAGGGTTTATACCTTTTATTCAGCCCAACAGCGACATCTTTGGTGATGTTGTATTTTGGGGTTCCTTCGAGCATACTGGAGCTGTTGAGGATGAAATCAAATTTCTTATCCGCATTGTAGCTCTTTAGAAAGGAGGAGATACTGTCGATGATTTGCTGGTTGATTTGGCCCTGCATTTCGTTGAGTTTCTGCGTAAGTTCATAATCAAGTCTCTCAATTTCCTGCTGTTGTCCGACCAACCTTTCCTGCTCGAGCTTGGCCCTCTCTTCGGTCAGGAAGCCCCCTCTCTGTACCTTTTCCTGAAATGCGGCTGCCTCTTTTTCAAATTTTATCCTTTTGGCACTGTACTCCTTCTTGAAGGATTCCTGGTTTAACTGAAGATTGGCGGTCAGTTTCTTAGCCAGTTCGTAAGTGAAAAGAACAGAATCCATTTTGACATAAGCAATTGAAACTGATTTCGACGATTCCGAGTTATCATTTCCTTTTGGAATCATGCTACTTTTATTTCCTATGAAATGAAGCAGGTAGAGCAAGGCAACTGCAACTCCCAGTACTACAGTAACAATCGTTGAATTCTTCATATTATAATTGTGACGTTCTAGTATCTTGACTTAAGTGAGACAAATATAGCTGAAATGTTTTATCTGCAATATCTGTAAAGCTATTTTTCAAATTATTTGTTGAGTTGATAAACATCATAGATTGCCTAAGAGGGCATCGCTACTTTTACATTCACAACGAAGAGTTAAATTGAAAATGATGCTTAATCGACTGATAGCTGCTGTTCTTCCCTACATGCCCAAACGTCTGGTATGGGTTTTCTCCAAGAAGTACATCTCCGGAGAATACCTCGCTGATGCCATTCGTGAATCAGAAAAGATAAACTCAGAAGGATGCTTTGTGACCATTGATATATTGGGTGAATTCATCTCCAGACTCGAAGAAGCTGAATCCTATAAAATTCAGTATATCGAAGTGATTGAACAGTTTTCATCCAGAAAAATCAAAGGGAATTTCTCTGTCAAACCTTCTATGTTTGGTCTTCTGCTTGACAAAGAGGCTTGTTACGGAATCATCAGGGAAATAGTAGCAGTTGCCGATAAATACAATAGTTTCATCCGGATCGACATGGAAGACTCTACCTGTACAAACGATGAAATCAATATTTACAACAGGCTGAGAGAAGAATTTCCAAAGCGCGTTGGATTGGTAATTCAGGCTTACATGAGGCGGACCCTTGACGATGTGAAAAACCTGATGAAAAGTGATACAACCACTTCTCCCCTCAATTTCCGTTTGTGCAAAGGGATTTATATAGAGGACAAATCCATCGCTTTCAAAGGATACCAGGAAGTTCGTGATCATTTCATGGAGGATCTCGAATTCATGTTAAAGAACGACATCTTTGTCGGGGTTGCGACGCACGACCGTTATCTCGTTGAACAATCCATGCTGCTGATTAAGCGGCTCAACATTCCCAAAGAGAAGTACGAATTTCAGATGCTGTACGGTGTGAACCCCAAATTGCGTAAGTCAATTGTCGAAAAGGGCTACACCATGAGGGTATATCTTCCATTTGGGACACAATGGTTTAACTATTCCACCCGCCGTCTGAAAGAAAATCCCAACATGGTGTGGCACATTCTGAAAGCCCTTATTATCAGGGGATAAATTAGTTAATTTACCTCCAGCTCCCTCCATTCGGGTAGTTTTGGGAATGAGGTATGCGGATCGGTCTGGTACCAGAAGCAGGTGGAGGCAATGTCTGAATGTTGTGCCAGGTAACGTCCTCCATGGTGCCATCCTAAATCCTGAATCGTTATTTTCAGATCTTTTTCAAAGCGTATGGGATCCATTATGTGCCAACGGTATAATCCAAATCTCATCATCACCTTGTAATCTCCGTTGGGACGAATCACTTGATGAAGGCCCGAATATGGTGTGCAAAACTCTTTATATTTCCCGTCACGGTCAAAATTGTAAGATCCGCAAAAGTAATCTTCAGTACCAGTGCCGCAAATGGTCGGGAATTGGCTGTCACCATCAATGTAAAATTTTATTTCCCCTTCACCCCACCAGCCATTGTTGGTGGCACCCCACGCCATGTAAAGCCCAACAAACTGCCCCTTGCCTTTGATGCCGTCGACTATGGTATAAATGGATGATTCAACCGGGTTGGCACGACGGAATTGCGCATGAAAATAGGCCGCATCCGATGGTATTTCTGTCAATGTATAATCTATCTGGTAATATACGGACATAGCATCTTTGTCGTTGATGTTCTCCATGGTTATTTTGCATTTTTTGTGGAATGGCATGGCCCAATAACAATTGAAGGCACTTCCCGGATTAACACAGACGGGTAAGGAAGTCAATTGTGCGTATGTGTTCCACCCCTGTCCGAAAAAATCACCAACAGGACATTCCACCGACGGTTCTTTTTCACCGTCCCAGTATATGCGCAGAATGGAGAAACGCCAGTTTCCGGTAGGGGTCATCCAGATGTGCTGAATAGCCCCGGGACCTTCCATTTCGGCTAGCGTGAAAGTCTGACCTGGTTTGATTTCGATAAAGGGATTTATTTTCCATCCCTGGCCCAAATCCCGGGCGGCATTGGAGGCGTTGGCCGTATTGGGTTTGTCCTTGTCGGCAGGATTGGCCATTCCACCTTTTCCCTTCTCTCCTGTAAAATTTTCAGGACTGATAGAACGGGTTCTGGCATCTGATGTCCTGTAGAGATTTCCCATATTCATATCCAATCCGTTAAATTTTGATTGGGAAAAACCAAGAAATGTAACCAGGACTAAAATTAAAGTTACTTGAAATTTTTTTTTCATCTGTTGAAGTATTAGGATTGTTCATTGATTCAGAGGCTCAATTTACTGAAAATATAGTAATCTCATTTAAAGTCGCGATATTTTTGACTCGTGAATTAAGACTATTTTTTATATGTTGATTAAACTATTGGGTAACCAAATCGTCCAAGTTGGGATACCGGGTAGCTTACGCCCCCTAAGAACCGTACG
>CAYHQN010000133.1:0-11547 GCA_964358545.1 uncultured Tangfeifania sp.
GTTGTATCCATGCGTTCGCTGATCGCTTCAAAGGTATTTCAGGAGTCGGATTTCGAACTCCCGCTTGCCTTGGGTAAGACCATTTCGAACGAGACATTTGTCGTTGATTTGACCAAAATGCCGCATATTCTGGTTGCTGGTGCGACCGGTCAGGGGAAATCGGTCGGATTGAATGCCATCATCTCTTCCCTGCTGTACAAGAAACATCCTTCTCAGCTGAAATTTGTCTTTATTGATCCCAAAAAAATTGAACTAAACCTTTACGCTGTCATCGAAAAACACTTTCTGGCCAAGATGGAAGGGATGGAGGATTCCATCATCACCGATGTTCAGCAGGTAAAAGATACTTTAAACTCGCTGATCATTGAAATGGAACGGAGATACGATCTTCTAAAAATTGCCCAGACCAGAAACATCAAAGAGTACAATGTCAAATTCATCTCCAGGCGTCTCAATCCCAACAAAGGCCACCGCTATCTGCCCTATATTGTGGTAATAGTCGATGAATTTGCGGATCTGATCATGACAGCCGGGAAGGAGATTGAACTCCCTATTGCCCGGATAGCGCAGTTGGCCAGAGCCGTTGGAATTCATATGATTATTGCAACACAACGACCTTCCATCAACATTATTACTGGTGTGATCAAAGCAAATTTCCCGACCAGGATTGCATTCAAAGTGGCCTCTATGGTCGACTCAAGGACCATTCTGGATACTCCGGGCGCCAACCAGCTGATTGGACGTGGCGATATGCTTGTATCTATAGGAAACGTTCTTACCAGGATCCAATGCGCTTTTGTTGATACTCCCGAAGTGGAAGCAATTGCCAACTTTATTGGGAAGCAGCCGGGTTATCCCACTGCCTGGGCGTTGCCCGAATATCGCAGCGACAGTTCCGATAGTTCAGATGAGGTGGATTTAAAGAACAGGGATGAACTTTTTGATGATGCTGCGCGGATCGTGGTGTTAAACCAAACGGGTTCTACTTCGTCTATTCAACGAAAGTTCTCCATTGGCTATAACCGTGCCGGCCGGATCATGGACCAACTTGAAGCTGCTGGAATTGTCGGTGTAAATGCCGGCAGTAAGGCCAGGGAGGTGTTGATACAGGATGAAACCAGTTTGGAGCATATTTTGAGGAAATTACCCCAATAGTGGAAGGATAAAGTAAAAAGGATAAACAACAAAGGAATAATGAAAAGATTAACGATTGTAATGTCAGTACTGATGATTGCTGCGAATTTAATGGCGCAACAGGATCCGAAAGCAAAAGAAGTTTTGGATAAACTATCACAAACAACAAGGAGCTATAAAACGATTCAGATAGATTTCTCTTTTACGCTTGAGAACAAAAAGAACAATGTAAACCAGACCAACGAAGGTGTTGTAGCATTGAAAGGGAAGAGTTACAGGTTGCATATGCCTGTGGTCAGTATGGATATTTTTTGTGATGGAACTACTATATGGAGTTACCTTACAGAGGCAAAAGAGTGCAACATCACAGGAGTAGAGGACGACAAAGAGGGTTCACTAAATCCTGCAAATATTTTTACCATATACGAGAAAGGGTTTAATTACTCATATGTTGGGGAGGAAACTCTTGCTGGTAAAGCGGTTCATGTACTCGACCTTTTTCCTATAGACCAAAAGAAAGAGTTTGTGAAAGTCAGGTTGTATGTTGATAAAGCTAAAAATCAAATAGCAAAGGCACAGACATTTAACAAAGATGGGAATACTTACATTCTGGTTTTAAAGAGTATGAAAACCAATGTTGAATTGAAAGATGATTATTTTAAATTCGACAAATCCAAATATCCGGGAGTTGAGATCAATGACATGAGATAATCTTAGCAAAAGAAGGGAAATAAAAATGGGGGAGATTTCCCCTATTTTTATTTCCCTTCTTTTATTTTTTTCTGGTGCATCATCTGAGCAACAGAGGCAATCTCAATGAAGCTGGTGCCTCCACCTACACCAAAGTTTCCACCAACATAAACGACAGTATCATTTTCGGAGATGAATCCTCTTTCAACCAAATCGAGCAATGAGGTTTCTATAAGTTTGTATTTGTTTTTCTTCGCCACAATTTCGCTGGCGAAGACTCCATAGGAAAGTGCCAGTTCCCTTTTTACTTTACCTGTATGACACTTGGCATAAACAGGCCGCGGGCTCCTAAAAGCTGAGATATATCTTGCGATTTTCCCGGTAAGGGTATCAGTAATGATGGCAGCAACCTTTAGTTCACTTGCCGACATAACGGCGGCTTCAGCCAGAAATGCAGATACTTCATTTTCGAGTCTTGGCACGGAGAGATCATTTCTTTTATCCTTGGAAGATTCTACTTCGATGGCCACACGCGACATGAGCTGAACAGCTTCGACCGGGTATTGTCCATAGGCGGTTTCTCCTGAAAGCATGATGGCATCGGTGCGATCATAGATGGCATTGGCCACATCACTGACTTCAGCCCGTGTAGGCCTTGGATTGGTGATCATGGTATGCAGCATTTGAGTAGCGATGATGACCGGCTTCTTCCGTTCTACACACTTTCTGATTAATTTGCGCTGAATAGCAGGTATTTTTTCAGCGGGAATTTCAATGCCCAGGTCACCCCGTGCCACCATGATTCCATATGCGTGGTCCAGGATTTCGTCAATGTTCTTGACACCATCGGTGTCTTCAATCTTGGCTATAATCTTTATTTGACTGTTTTCTTCATTCAGGATTTCCTGAACTGCCATTACATCGTCCTTATTTCTTACAAAGGAATGGGCAATAAAATCGAGGTCATTGGCAGCTGCCCACCTGATAAACTGCCGATCTTTCTCTGTAAGTGATGGCAAATGAAGGGAAACCCCAGGTACATTGATGCTCTTTTTATTTTTGATATAACCTTCATTGCCCACCAGCGCAATTAAGCTGTCATTCGTTCTTTCAAGGATGGTTAGCTCAAGTTCTCCATCGTCAATTAAGACGGAGCTCCCTACCGGGATATCTCTTGTAAAATTCACGTAGTCAACTACTAACACCCCTTCCCCTGACATCTCATCGCCGCATTTGATGGCGATTCTGTCCCCTTTGTTAATCTTTATTGGCTCAGTGATGTTTTTTGTGCGAATTTCCGGACCTTTTGTATCAACCAATATGGCGAGACCGTCGCTGACAGATCTAACATTGTTAATGATATTCATCGCGGAATCAGTGGTTTGGTGCGCTGTATTTATCCTGACAACATTCATCCCTGCTTCCATAAGGGTACGTAGAAAATCGGGTTCGCAATTCTTATCCGAGATAGTAGCTACGATTTTTGTATGTTTTTGTTTACTCATGTAGATCCGTATTTTAAGGATGATAGGGGTGATAATTCCAATGAAATGATCGGATAAGTGCTATTTGAGGTCCGGTTTTAAAAAACTTTCAATCCCCAGTCTGTAAGAGTCAAGGCCAAAGCCCATGATACTTCCACGGCAGACCGGTCCAATGATCGACTCATGCCGGAACGATTCACGAGTAAGTATGTTGGAGATATGGACTTCAACCACTGGGGTATTGACTGCAGCAATGGCGTCCCTGATCGCAACAGAGGTATGTGTGTAGGCACCCGCATTCAGGATAATTCCATCCGCAGAGAAGCCAATTTTTTGGAGATAGGTGACTATTTCCCCTTCCACATTTGACTGAAAATAGTCCAGATTAATTTCCGGGTAGTGGGGTTTGATTTTTTCGAGCCATTCTTCAAAAGAGCTGTTGCCGTAAATGCCTTTTTCCCGTTTCCCTAACAAATTGAGATTGGGACCATTAACAATACAAATATTCATGCGTATAAGTTTTTTTATGTTATCGAATATACAGATTTCTTTATGACCGATTTTATTTTAGATAATATATTTAAATATCCTAATGTTAAATACATACTGATTATCTACTTGATTGATAACATATGTTTTAAACTATTAATGAGAAGTTGAATCAAGCAGATTGAATTATTATCAGATGAAAAACTTGACAAAACTCGGAAAAAAAAATGAGTGTTGTCAAAAAATTTTGAGTTTTGAATTTTATGTAACATATTTATTTCCTCAATTAAAACAAAATTGCATTTCATTTGTTTCAATAAAAAAACTAAGTTATGAACTGGACAGAAAGCAAAAAAGGATATGAGACTTTTTTGAGATTGGAAAAGTCCCTCTCTCAAAATTCAGTTAGCGCCTATGTAAATGACATTAATAAACTTATTTCCTTCGTTGAAGAATACTATCCCGGACTTTCCCCAGAGGCAATAAGATTGGTTCAGCTAAGGAGATTTGTTGAATGGATGAATGGTAATGGGGTTAGCCCCAGAACACAGGCACGTACGATCTCCGGTGTCAAGTCGTTTTATAAATTTCTTTTGATTGAAGAGGTGGTCGAGAATGATCCTACCACACTGCTTGAATCTCCCAAGATAGGCCGCAAACTTCCGGAAGTACTCACCGATGATGAGATCAATCGTTTGATTGATGCAGTAGATCTTGTAAAACCAGAAGGATTGAGAAACAAAGCCATTCTTGAAACACTTTACAGTTGTGGACTAAGGGTCTCTGAACTCGTCAATCTCCGTCTTTCTAATCTTCATTTTGAACAGGAATTCCTCAAGATTGCCGGTAAAGGGGAGAAAGAAAGATTGGTTCCCATCAGTAAACGGGCCATTGAAGATATCAAGAAATACATGGTTGGATACAGAAGAAAATTGAAAATTGATAAGTCAAGTGAAAACATACTTTTCCTGAACCGGCGAGGTAGGAAATTGAGCAGGGTGATGATTTTCACCATTATAAAAAATCTGGCACAGAAAATTAAACTTGAGAAAAGTATCAGTCCGCACACATTCAGGCACTCCTTCGCTTCAGCTCTGGTAAAAGGTGGTGCGGATCTTCGTGCGGTTCAGGAGATGCTGGGACATGAATCTATTCTGACTACCGAGATTTACACACACCTCGATAAGGAATTTCTGAAGGAGACGGTAAATAAATTTCATCCGAGGTCTTAGCGACATGGAATGACAAATTGGACAGCAAGAGGGCGTTGATTTTTTCAACGCCCTCTTGCATCATATGTCAAAAACATTAATTCATCGTTAAGTTTTATCAGGTTGATATATGTTCCGAAATTGGTTGTTTTTTTTTAAATAGCTTTGCAATCGAGTTCATTATAAATAATTTAATCTTCAGCGAAGTGGATCAGCAATCTATTACATTAAATGATGTAATTCAGAAGAGTAACCCCTCTGTATATGAATTACTCTCCGAAAGAGGAAAGAATATTTTCTTTCCCAAATTGGGAATTTTAGCACAGTCAGCACAGGCAAAAGGTAAAGATATCAATGCGACCATCGGAGAAGCAATTGAAGACAACGGGCACCCAATGCACCTCGCTGAACTGGGTCAGTTGGTTAACCTGCCTGATTCTCTTGTATTTCCATATGCGCCAAGCTTTGGAAAACCGGATTTGAGAAACAGTTGGAAGAATTTTATCTACAAGAAGAACCAGTCGCTTGGAGAGACCCCAATAAGTCTGCCAATCGCCACCAATGGTATTACACACGGCATCAGTATTTCGTCCTATCTTTTTGTAGACGAAGGGGATACCGTTATAATTCCGGATCTTTATTGGGAGAACTATTCGCTCATTTTTGAAAACAACTATTTGGGTAAGATTGAAACCTTCCCACTGTTTCAAAATGGCGGGTTCAACCATCTGGGACTTGGGAAAATGATGGATCAATCCAAAGGGAAAATTATTCTACTTCTGAATTTCCCCAATAACCCATCGGGGTATACTCCACTTGTCAGTGAAATTGATGGCATTGTTGAACTGATTTCCAAGCAGGCAAACAAGGGGAAAAAAGTTGTTGTACTCATTGATGATGCCTATTTTGGCCTGGTTTATGAAAAGGGGGTTTTCACAGAATCTATATTTACCCAACTTTCAACACTCCACGAAAATGTTTTGGCAGTCAAGCTGGATGGAGCCACCAAGGAGGATTATGTTTGGGGCTTTAGGGTTGGCTTCATCACCTATGGAGTGAAGAACGGCACTCCCGCCCTTTATGAAGCATTGGAAAATAAGACCGCAGGCGCGGTTCGTGGGAACATATCCAACATAAGTCATCTTTCGCAATCACTATTGCAAAAGGCCTATGCATCAGAAAATTACGATAAAAGCAAGGAAGATAAATTCAATATCCTGCATTCCAGGTATGAAAAAATCAAAGAAGTTTTGGCCAATCCGAAATACAACCGTTATTTTTCAGCGTTGCCATTCAATTCGGGTTATTTCATGTGCATTGAATTGAAGGATGGTTTAAAGGCATAAGAGATAAGGAAAATACTACTGGAAAAATACAGTACCGGAGTTATCGTATTCGGTGATTTGATACGGATTGCTTTCTCAGCAGTACCGGAAGGGAAGATCAGTCAGCTGATCGAGAACATTCACGGGGCCTGCCAGGACTATTTAGGTAAAAAATAAATTTTCAGATTAACTGAAATCGATAGATAAAATAGATTCATTAATAAATTCAGATTCATGACTAAAAATCAAAAATTAATCCGGTGGGTGAGTGAATGGGCTGAACTTTGTCAGCCCGAAAAAGTATATTGGTGTGATGGTTCAGAAGAGGAGAATGATCGGTTGATGGCCGAAATGGTTGCCTCAGGAATGGCAGTTAAGCTGGATGAAAAAAAACGTCCTAACAGCTACTACTTCCAATCCGACCCCAGTGATGTAGCACGTGTCGAAAATAGAACTTATATATGCTCTGAAAAGCAGGAAGATGCAGGGCCAACCAACAATTGGGCTGCACCTGCAGAAATGAAAGCTACCCTTAAGGGTCTTTTCAAGGGATCCATGAAAGGCCGTACTATGTATGTGATTCCTTTCAGCATGGGTCCCCTTGGTTCAGATATAGCGCACATTGGAGTAGAGATCACTGACTCTCCCTACGTGGTTGTCAATATGAAAGTTATGACCAGAATGGGAAAGGCTGTTTTGGATGTACTTGGGGACGGAGATTTCGTTCCATGTATTCATTCAAATGGCTATCCACTTCAACCAGGACAAAAAGATGTCAAATGGCCATGTGCGCCAATTGATCAAAAATACATCACCCATTTCCCCGAAACCAAAGAGATCATCGCTTTCGGAAGTGGATACGGCGGTAACGCCCTGCTGGGCAAAAAATGTTTTGCACTCCGTATCGCCTCCGCCATGGCGAAAGAGGAGGGATGGCTGGCTGAGCACATGCTGATCATGGGTATCACTAATCCCAAGGGAGTAAAAAAATACATCGCTGCTGCCTTCCCAAGTGCCTGTGGTAAAACCAACCTCGCCATGCTGATACCAACAATTCCGGGATGGAAAGTTGAGACTGTTGGCGATGACATTGCCTGGATGAAATTTGGCAAGGACGGACAGTTATATGCCATCAATCCGGAAGCCGGGTTCTTTGGTGTAGCTCCCGGAACTTCTAACGATACCAATCCGAACGCCATGCTGTCGGCTGCATCGGGTACTATTTTCACCAACACGGGCTTAACACCTGATGGCGACATCTGGTGGGAAGGTATCGGCACTGAAGCACCGGAAGGTACCATCACCTGGACGAATGAAGTTTACGATAAAGAATCAGGCAAACCTGCAGCACATCCGAATGCACGCTTTACTGCTCCTGCATTCCAATGTCCTTGTATCGATCCAGCCTGGGAAGATCCGAAAGGAGTTCCAATTTCGGCTATTCTTTTCGGCGGACGCCGTCCAAGTACCATTCCACTTGTATACCAGGCCATGAGCTGGGCACACGGAACATTTATAGGTTCAGTAGTAGGTTCTGAAGTTACAGCTGCGGCCATTGGCCTAAAAGCAGGTGTGCGGAGGGATCCATTCGCAATGCTCCCATTCATTGGTTACAACATGGCTGACTATTTCGGTCACTGGTTAACCATTGGAAAGAATGCCCCAAAACCGGAAGCATTGCCTAAAATTTTCAATGTGAACTGGTTCCGTAAAGACAAAAACGGCAAATGGTTGTGGCCGGGTTATGGCGATAACATTCGCGTTCTTGCATGGATTTTCGGAAGATGTGAAGGTACAGCAGCTGCCACTGAGACTGCCATCGGATTTGTTCCAACAGTTGATGGTATCGACATCAGCGGGTTGGATGTCACCAAAGATGATATCGCAGAGCTGGTCAAAGTTGACAAAGCGCTGTGGAAAGAGGAAATTGAACTGATCAAAGAGCAGCAAGCCGAATTAGGTGACAGGTTACCTCAAGAATTGAAGCAACAAGTTATAGATCTTGAAGCAAGATTGACGTAATCCTTTTACCAATATAAATTAAAAACACCTCAGAAATGGGGCTTTTTTTGGCTCAATAACTTGGTTACATTTCAAACCAAGGCTTTACAACTGCAGTTTTGTCATCTGGTTCAGCTTTATGTCTGAACTCGTTGGTCTTGTTGTTGTAGATGTAGTCATTTCTCCAGGTCTGGTGATTGAACTGTACCTGTTTGATGGCATCAAGGATAAAACAGAGTTCCTCGTTGGTCATGGTAGGATGGAGTGATAGCCTGATCCATCCCGGTTTTTGGGAAAGATCGCCAAAATTGATGCGTTCGGTGATCTGTTTGGACTGATCGTGAGAGACATGCAGCAGAAAATGACCGTAGGTGCCGGCACAGGCACAACCACCACGGAGCTGTATTCCAAACCGGTCATTCAACAATTTTACAACCAGGTTGAAATGTACATCTTCCAGGTAGAAGGAGACGATCCCAAGCCGGTTACGAATATTGTCAGCGAGAATATGCAATTGAGGGATCTTTGGCATCTCTTCAAAAACGATTTTGACCAGTTCTTCTTCCCTGGTTCTCATCTGTTCGATTCCCATCTGTTCCTTCAACTTGATGCACAGGGCAGCCTTGATTGTCTGAAGGAAGCCGGGTGTTCCGCCATCTTCCCGAGCTTCAATATCGTCCACATATTTAAATTCGCCCCAGGGATTGGTCCAGTCGACAGTGCCTCCTCCCGGGTTATCAGGTACCGGACTATGGTAAAGGGCTGAGTTGAAAACCATCACCCCTGAGCTTCCGGGGCCGCCTAAGAATTTATGGGGTGAGAAGAAGATGGCATCCAGTGCCTCTAACGGATCATCGGGATGCATGTCGATTTTTGCATAGGGGGCAGAGGCTGCAAAGTCAATGAAACATAGACCGCTATGCTCGTGCATGATCCTGGCCATCTGGTGAAAGGGGGTCGAGATTCCGGTTACATTGGAACAGGCCGTGAAAGAGCCAATCTTCATTTTGCGCTCCCTGTATTTTTCTAATTCCCTGTGAAGCTGGTTCAGATCGACCAACAAATCTTTGTCTGGCATCAACTGAACAACGTCCGCAATGGTCTCCAGCCAGGAAGTGTGGTTGGAGTGGTGCTCCATGTGGGTAATAAACACGACCGGGCGATCTTCTTTGGCAAGTTGATCTGGACAGTTGAGTTTTGTCATGGCCCGGAAGCCAAGAATACGCTGCAATTTGTTTATCACGGTAGTCATACCGGATCCTGCATTGATAATTACATCATTGGGACCGGCATTCACATGTGATTTTATAATATACTGTGAATAATGATATGCTTTGGTCATCAGCGTTCCTGTCTCGCTGGTTTCGGTATGGGTATTTCCTACAAACGGACCAAACCGGTTCGTAAGGAGATCTTCGATGGGGCGATACAACCTTCCACTGGCTATCCAATCGCCATAGATGATCTTCTTTTTCCCATAAGGGGAGGTGAACTCCTGATCTATTCCGATAATGTTTTCTCTGAATTTCCCGAAGTAAGTCTCCATTTTTGAACGAATCAAAGAATATATTTATTTGCAAAAGTAGTTCATTCAATTGAAAAGAAACTGATAGAAATCAGGAGTGAGATAAACCGGGGCAGGAGACTGATTTGGCACTAACATCAAAAGAACTGTAACTTCAACTATATTGATCTTTATTAAAATTGTATCTTTGAATTATGACTAACAATGATATATTAAAAAAATTAAGGGTTGCCTTGCAACTGAAGGATGACGATATCGTCAGAATACTTGCACTCGTTGATTTTAAAGTGACTACTACCGAACTTGGTGCCATCTTTCGTAAAGAGGATCACCCCAACTACAAGGAATGCGGAGACCAGTTGCTTCGGAATTTTCTAAATGGGTTGATTATTCACTTGAGGGGACCTATGGAGAAGCCTTTGGCAACAGGTTCGGAAGTTAAAAAGAAGATCATTGTCAGGAGATTAAAGGATAAAGGATAAAGTCAAAAGGATAAAGTAAAGTCGCTGCGATCATGATTGCAGCATCATAACTTATAATTCATAATTCATAACTTTGAGATTAATGCTGTAATATTTGGAGTCCAATCCTTTATCCTTTTTGCTTTATCCTTTATCCTTTCTATGCTTCAGGGCAAACCTAACCAGCATAATCATCACCGGCACTTCCACCAATGGCCCGATAACAGTCGCAAAAGCCTCTCCTGAATTGATGCCGAAAACTGCAATAGCTACCGCGATAGCCAACTCAAAATTGTTGCTTGCCGCGGTAAATGATAGCGTAACTGTCTGTTCGTAAGTGGCTCCTGCTTTTTTACCCAGGAAGAATGAGCCGGCAAACATCAGTAGGAAATAGATAATAAGAGGTATGGCAATTAAAACCACATCAAGAGGAAGCCTGACAATATAATCACCCTTCAGGGAAAACATAACAATGATGGTAAAAAGCAGTGCAATCAGTGTTAGCGGACTGATTTTAGGGATGAATTCCGTATGATACCACTCCTTGCTTTTGACCTTTACCAGGATGAATCGGGTAAGAAATCCGGCAATAAACGGGATTCCCAGATAGATAAAGACGCTTTTGGCAATCTGACCGATGGTAATGCTTTCGACACTGCTGTTGGTAGGTAAACCGAACCAACCCGGCAGGACAGCAATGAAAACATAGGCATAAACAGAAAAAAGGAGTACCTGAAAAATGGAGTTAAAAGCCACCAATCCGGCTGCGTACTGTGTATCCCCATTGGCCAGGTCGTTCCAGACGATTACCATGGCAATACAACGGGCCAGGCCTATCAGGATGATGCCATACATGTAAGGCAGGTTTGCATTGTTCTCGCCCGGGAAAAGTTTAAAGAACAGAATGGCCAAAGTGAACATGAGGATCGGTCCAATTACCCAATTTTGGACCAGGGAGAGTCCCAGAATTTTCACATTTTTAAATACATCCCCCAGCTCTTCGTATTTCACTTTTGCAAGAGGCGGATACATCATGATGATCAATCCGATGGCGATTGGGATATTGGTTGTTCCCGACGACATGTTGTTCCAAAAAATTGCCACAGCCGGGTTCAACCAACCTGAAAATACCCCGGTAAACATGGCCAGAAAAATCCACAAAGTCAGGTTCCGGTCCAGAAAATTCAATCGTTTTTGAGAAGCCATTGTGTCGATTAGCTGATGTGC
>CAYHQN010000134.1:0-11370 GCA_964358545.1 uncultured Tangfeifania sp.
GAGGAACGACGAAGCAATCTGTTGATAATCTGTTAAATATGCAATAGGCCGACTGTTCTAATATTCATAATTTCGTTCGTCGCTCAATCCCCTTATGACAGTATTAAAAAAAATCTGTCATTGGCAGGAGGTACGACGAACAAAATATAAAACTTAAACAGTCTTAGTGTCCGATACAGGTCATTGCTGAAAGAGAACGAATCGTTAAAGGAAGAAATTTTGAAACTTGATGCCAAGTTGAATCAGGCTTTCAAAAACTTACCGAAAATTTCAAATTAATTCGTCTTCCTGTCAGGTAATTGGGAACGGCATGCATCTGGTTTTGGAAATCGGTGACCCAATAATAGGAGATGGTATTGTCGAGTCCGAAGAAATTGAAAATCTCGAGGGACAGCCACGCCTCCTTCAGGTTTTTTGAGAAGAAGTTAGATCGCCTGGTTTCCGAACCCCCAATTAGCATTTTGGAAAAACCAAGGTCAACCCTTTTGTAGGCAGGCATCCGAAAGGTATCCATGTAACGCTCACTATGCGGAGGTCCGAATGGCAGCCGGCTGCCGTACAAAAGTGTAAGGTTCATCTTCACGGTAGGGTTTTTAGGCAGAAAATCCTGAAAAAAGAGCGAGAAGTTGAAGCGCTGATCGGATGGTCTGGGCAGATAGCCCGGATAAACGACTACTGCCGGAGTGCCGCCGGATGCCTCCTTCAGGTAATGATCACCAAAAATGTCTTCCTCTGTTTTCATCAACGTGACCGATGCCCAGGATGTGGCGCCCGGAATTGGTTCCCCCCAGAGTTTCATCTCCAGGCCTGTAGCATAGCCTTTTGCCGTTTGATCGGGGAAATACTGAAGGTTGAGGTTCGTGACTTTGTAGGGAATCAGGTGATCCAGCGATTTGTACCAGAGCTCCGTAGAGAATTTGAAAGGCCTGTCACCCCAATTGAACGGATAGTCGAGGCCTGCAACATAGTGGATCGATTTTTGCGCCTTAACACCGGAAACCAGTCCGGCTTTGCTGTTTTTCAGCTCTTTGAAAAAGGGCATTTGTTGGTAGATACCCCAGGCAGCATGGAACTGCATGGATTTCAATTTGTTGGGTATATACCGAAGTGAAAGGCGCGGACTAAAAATCGTTTGACCATTGAAATCCCAATATTGTACACGGGCGCCAACACTGTATGAGAGGCTGGAATTTTGAAATTGAATGGTAAAGTTGTCCTGCAGGTAGGCACTGTAACGCGTACTATTTAGTTGATGGTCGGCTTTGATGCTGCTGTAAAGTTGGACAGTCCGATCATTGTACGGCAGCGAGTATCCTGCCGAATCCCTCATTTCCCACTCGCCAACCTGATCGTGGACCTTCTCTGACTGATATTTCAATCCCCACTGAATCTGGTGCTTGCTCAGGTTTAGCATTCCACTCTGTTCGATTGTAAAGATGGAGGCTTGCAGGTAATCTCCGGCATGTTGCAGGGAAGATCCGACACCAAGCAGGAGGGTGCTATCCGGGTTTTCAGCAGGGATGGAACCGGCGATGATTTCGTTCAGGTAGTATTGGCCCAAAATATCGTAACGCTCTTTTTCATTGGATCGAAAGGAGCTGGCTGTCAACTTCAGCCGGAGATCTTTTGAAGGGCGATAGTTGGCCGTAAAAGCACCCATCCGGTTAGAAAACTGATCTTTCTCTTTCCCTTCGAAGTATATTCTGAGCAGGTAAGCGTGGCTCATGGTCCCAAACCGGGTCTCCCTCGTTTCCGGCGTAAAGGAGTAATTGTTGCTGGCCAGGTTCCCCAGAAACTGAATGGAAAATTTTGACGAGAATTCATAGCCAAGCAGTGTCTGAAAATCAAAACAGGCCGGAGAGTAGTGACCTTTCTGGTCGAGTGTTCCCAGCAAATAGCGGTTATCGCGGTAGCGGATTCCTGATAAGTGATAGAATTTGTTGCTGATCGCCCTGCCTTCAAAATGGGCCGAAGCCCCAAGGGCACCCACTTCTGCAGTGCCAGCAGTTTGATGCGGAACCTTGTATTCGATGTCGAGTACCGACGACATTTTGTCGCCGTAAGAACTCTCAAATCCGCCGGAGGAGAAGCGAATTGCCTCCACCAGATCTGGATTCAAGAAGCTGAGCCCCTCCTGCTCCCCGGTCTTAACCAGAAAGGGACGAAAGATCTCAATCCCGTTGACATAGAGAAGGTTTTCGTCATAATTTCCACCCCTCACGCTGTACTGCGGTGTCAATTCGCTGTGGCTGCTCACCCCGGGTAGCGTCTTGACAAGTTGTTCGATGGCATCTCCCCCCGATGAGGTGAGGTTTTTGGTGAGATGATGGTCGATGTTCACAATACCGGTATTGCTCTTTCGCTGATCGTTGATCTCGACTTCGGAAAGTGGGATGGATGCCGGTTGCATCATTACCTTCAACGCATTTTCCCGATTCCTCACCAAATTGACTTCTATCCTCTCATAGTTGACTGCCGTGAAAATCAGGATGGAATCTTTGGGGAGATTGAGCCTGATTTTAAATACTCCATATTGGTCACAGAAGGTGCCCTTACGGCTGTTTTTGACCTGTATGTTGACGCCTGGTATTGGTTGTCCGTCAGGTCCTGCAATTTTCCCGGTCAGCACGAATGATTGCTCTTGTCCGAAGGTTGGACAGAGAGAGAGAGCAAGTAAACTGAAAAAAAGAAGGAAGCGAAATGGAACCATAAACTATTGGGTCAAACATTCATATAAAAGTATTCAAATTATTGTTTGTGCGCGGTGAGGTTCCGGCCAAAAGATGGAAGAGAGTGATCAATTTTGATTATTTTCGCATTCTGATTTTATCTTCTTTATGGCCCAAAAACAGAGACCCCTGACTTCAGTCCTTATCAAACCGGCTGGGCCGGATTGCAACCTTCAATGTACTTACTGCTTTTATCTCGAAAAAGCGGCGCTTTTCCCCGAGACCAAAAATCACCGGATTAGCCTGGAAACCATGGAAGAGTTGATTCGTCAGGTCATGCAGCAATCCGGAAGAGAGGTCTCCATTGCCTGGCAAGGAGGTGAGCCTGCCCTTATGGGACTTGAATTTTACCAAAAAGTCATAGAATTCGAGACCAAATATGGTCATGGCAAGCAGGTTGGGAATGGTTTTCAGACCAATGGGACCTTGCTCGACAGGGAATGGGCAAAATTTTTTAAGAAATACGATTGGCTGATCGGGCTCTCGCTGGATGGTCCCGAACATATTCACGACAGGTACCGGGTCAACAAAGGCCAGCAGAAAACCTGGGCGGTGGTGGAGGAGAAGGCTAAAATGCTGCTGGAGGAGGGCGTTGCAGTCAATGCGATGTGCTGCATCACAGATTATTCGGCCGATTATCCGGAGGAGTTGTACAACTATTACAAAGGGTTGGACCTGACCTGGATGCAGTTTATTCCCATTGTTGAGACAGACCCGGCCAATCCATTGCAAGCAGCGCCATATTCCCTAACGGCCGAGAAATACGGAAATTTTCTGGTAAAGTTATTTGATCTGTGGTTGAACGATTTTGAAAATGGTGCCCCAACTACCTCCGTCAGGCATTTCGAATCGGTGTTTTATTCCTATGTCGGAATGGAATCCCCTGAATGCACCATGATGAAAGAGTGTGGGCCTTACATAGTTGTCGAACACAATGGAAATATATACTCCTGCGATTTTTTTGTTGAACCGAGGCACCGTTTGGGTAACCTGAGGAATGACAAAATCATCAACATGCTTAACAGCAAGAAGCAGGATGATTTCGGGAAGGCAAAAACCTTGTTGCCACGAAAATGCAGGTTCTGTCCCTGGTTGACGAAATGCTTCGGCGGATGTACCAAAGACAGGGTAAAAGATCCTGCCGATCAGCGGTTACCACGATTCTGTGAAGCCTATATCCAGTTTTTTGAACATGCCGATTCTACCATGAAAGTACTTGCGAAAAACTGGATGCAACAGCAAGCTGACCACCAGGAGCGGGAGCAGTCAAGAGGCAATTACTGGGCGTTTCGGGAGACGAAGAAATGATGGAGACGATGGGGACGACGGAATGACTGTGAGACCATCGGGGCAGTCCCTTGTGGCTGCCCTTGCAGAATCCTGGTAAATGTTGAAACGGGGAAACAGAGAAACAGAGCAGATGGGAAAATGAGATTGTTCCATGAGAGAAGCCGAAGGGTCAACGGAGTAGTCGGAAATTAATAATGCGTGAAAATAGTCCGGTCAATAAGCGTAGCCGGAATGATACAGTGAAACGAAGAAAATTGAACAGCTTAAAATAAAAACCCATGATTCTACCGGGAAGGTACAACACCCTCAAGGTTGTCAAGTTTGTTGATTTTGGAGTCTATCTGGACGGAGCCGAAAAGGGCGAGATTCTTCTTCCCGCCCGGTATGTACCTGAAGAGTGCGAAGTAGGCGAAGATCTGGAGGTATTCATTTACCTCGATTCTGAAGACAGGATTATTGCCACTACAGAGAAACCTTACGCCCAGGTTGGCGAATTTGCCATGCTGAGGGTGAATGCTGTCAACAACATCGGGGCCTTTCTAGACTGGGGACTGATGAAAGATCTGCTGGTGCCTTTTCGGGAACAGAAGATGAACATGGTAGCCGGGAGGTCATACCTGGTGTACGTCTATCTGGATCCGGATTCCCAAAGGATTGCAGCCTCAGCCAAACTGGAGAAATTTCTGGACAATGTTATACCGGAATACCAGGTTGGGGAAGAGGTGTCACTAATCATTGAAAGCGAGAGTGACCTTGGTTACAATGCCATCATCAACCACCTGCACAGGGGAATTCTCTACCACGACGAATTGCCTGGCCCGCTCAACAAAGGGCAGCAGTTGAAGGCGTACATTAAAAAAGTCAGGGAGGACAAGAAAATTGATCTCTCCCTGTATCGTCCGGGCTATGAACAGGTTGATGGTATTTCCCAAAACATCCTGGATCGTTTGAAAGAGGCCGGGGGCTTTCTTCCATTGACCGACAAAAGTGATGCCGCATTGATTTTTGACCATTTTGCCATCAGCAAAAAGGTTTTCAAAAAAGCGATCGGCGCACTTTACAAACAAAGGTGTATTACGCTAGAAGAGAGAGGTATACGGTTAATGTGAAAATTGGAAAATGTGGAAATATGAAAATGATCGCCACGTGCAAATGCTGTGTTAATTTTCACATTTTCACATTTTCCAATTTTCACATTCTGAACCCCTCATATTAACAAATTTTAATAAATTGATATATTTTCCGGTTACCGGAATAATATTGTCTCTTTTGATATACTTTTGTCCCCTTGTATCCAGAAATTGAAGTTTTTAACAAGTTTTTAGTGAATGGAAAAAGCTCCTTCCGGTATTAAGAAGGTCACCCTGGCCGGACTAATTGTTACACTTGGAATCGTTTACGGAGATATTGGTACCAGTCCGTTGTATGTGATGAATGCCATCATGAAAGATGGTCGCATAGTTAACGAAATGCTTATTTATGGTGCCCTCTCTTGTATCTTCTGGACGCTAACCCTCCAGACCACCTTCAAATATGTCATCATCACCCTACAGGCCGATAACCACGGAGAGGGTGGAATTTTCGCACTTTTTGCCCTGGTTCGGCGAAAAACCAATCTAATTGCCATCATCACCATGTTGGGAGGTAGCGCCTTGCTGGCCGACGGTGTGATAACGCCCGCCATTACGGTCACATCAGCCATTGAAGGACTCAATATCTTGTATACCAATATCCCTGTTGTTCCGATCGTTCTCTCCATTTTCCTGCTGTTGTTCTTTTTCCAGCAGTTTGGATCCGGATTGATTGGTCGGGTTTTCGGGCCGGTTATGTTCTTGTGGTTTTTCTTGCTCGCGGTACTTGGTATTAATCAGCTTTCCCATGGAATTGGTGTTTTGGCAGCGATGAATCCCTATTATGCCTTCCAATTCTTATCTACCTATCCACATGCCATCATACTGTTGGGTGCAGTTTTCCTGGCAACTACCGGGGCAGAGGCATTGTATTCCGACCTTGGACATTGCGGAATAAAAAATATCCGGATCACCTGGGTATTTGTTAAAATATCTTTGCTGCTCAACTATTTTGGTCAGGGGGCCTGGTTGCTTGACCACATGGCCGATGCAAAAAATGTGAATGTTTTTTATTCAATCATGCCGCCATGGTTTTTGATACCAGGTATTCTCATCGCTACATCAGCAGCTGTAATTGCGAGTCAGGCTTTGATAAGTGGTTCTTATACTCTTATCAGTGAGGCAATTAGTCTCAATGTTTGGCCAAGGATCAAAGTTCTTTATCCCACTTCGGTAAAAGGACAAGTTTACATTCCTTTCGTCAACTGGTTGCTCTGGATTGCCTGTTCTTTTGTGGTGATCTATTTTGGAAAATCCTCCAACATGGAGGCTGCATATGGTCTTTCCATCACCATTACCATGATTATGACCACCCTGCTCTTGTCGGTTTATCTGACAAAACGGAAAGTAAATGTTTTCATAAGGTCTATTCTGCTCATTCTATTCCTAACCATCGAAACAACCTTCCTATATGCCAATCTGCACAAATTTGTAGATGGTGGTTGGTTGACCATCCTGCTTGCTACACTCTTCTTTACTGTCATGTACGGCTGGTATTTCGGTAGAAAGATCAAGAACAAGTTCATCACATTTACCAGTCTGAAGAAAGAGACTGAGGTGATTTACGAGCTGAGCATGGACTACAACGTGCCCAAAATCGCTACCAACCTGGTTTATATCACCAAGGCCAATGCGCTGGATCAGATTGAGTCAAAAATCATGTATTCTATCTTCAACAAGCATCCAAAACGCGCGAATACCTATTGGTTCCTGCACATCGACAGCCTCGATACACCGGATACCTTTGAGTACACGGTGCACCACATTGTTCCGGGCGTTGTGATCAAGGTAGAGTTTCACCTCGGATTTAAAGTGGAGCGCCGTATCAATGTATACTTCAAGCAGGTGTTGGAAGATCTTGAGAAAACCCACGAGATAAGCATGGTGAGCCACTACAAGTCACTCAAAAGACACTCCATTCCGGCCGACTTCCTCTTCGTCAACCTCGACAGAGTGATGATCAACGACTATAAACTGCCACCGCTGAAAAGGTTTACAATGGGACTTCATAACTTCATACGCCGGATGGGTATCAACGATGTTAAAGCCTTTGGATTGGATACCAGTAATGTAATTGAAGAGAAGATCCCTATCGTGATAGCCCATGAAGAGAAGAAGCGCATCAAGAGGCTGGTGAAAGAGTACTAAATTAACAACCACCACCTGCGCTGGCAGAAGGGGCTTTCCGGATCATCTGTACCTTTTCTTTTTGTACCGGAGCGGCAATTGTATTTGCTGTTTCACCGCTTCCAACGAAGAATTGACGTGCAGCATTTCTGAAACTAATAAGGTCCAGATCAGTTGTTGATGGAGTTCCTGTTGCAGGTTTTACCTTGATGATGGTATTAAACCATTCGTTCATTCCCCCTTTCATAATGTAGGGCCTGTTTACTGAATACCTGGAACAGACCAGCCATGCTTTTTCAGAAATCAGATCGGAATTGCCAATAAGGACTTTGTCCTTTCCGGATTGACCGAGCAGATCTGTGCCGGATTGGGTCAGCAAAGAGTCGGGATGCAAATTGATGGCACCCGGTAAGGCAAATGTTTTATATTGGCCTGCCGGTCTAAGGTCGATCAGCATCAGGGTCGGATCGTTCTCGATGATCCGGTGGGTAACCAGGTCGACCGACAGATAGCGGGACCGCTCCGCAACACCATTCAAGAGTACTTTTGGATCAATTTCTTTACGTCTATTGTTTTTTGGGAGTACTACAAGCCCAAGCGCCAATACAACCAACAGTAAGGCAAGTATGGTATATTTTCGTTCCATTTATTTTCAAATTATGTTTTATGAATCATGAGACCTATTGTATTTTCTTGTAAAGTGCAACAATTCGGAGATGAATAACGAGTATGGACAAAATAATGTCTTGCTTTATTATTTCCTCATTTTGACCTCTGTCGGAACCCTTCCCGACAGGGATTCTCAAATGATCGCATGGCTTCGGAAATACAACCCCAAAAGCCGGGTCGTTGGGACAGCCAAAGGGAACATTGCGTTGTTGAATACTACCGTGGATTCGCTGGGCAATATTCTGCTGACCGACAAACTGAAAGGACTACAGCGCCTCTCCAAGCCCGCCTCTCCGGTTTGCAGTAAGGGCAGAGGGCACAAACGGCTGAGCTGCGGGTCGTGCCACAGCGCCTGGGTGCCCCAGTGTATTGGCTGTCACAACAGCTATGAAAAGGGTACTCCGGGATATGATCTGCTGACCGGCAAACCAACCACCGGCAGCTGGGTCGAATTTGCCGGTAAATCACTTGCGGAACCCCCGGTACTGGGTGTCAGCGAAAAAACCGAAAGCCGGATTGTAACAACCATGCCAGGAATGATCCTGACCATCCCCGCTTGCCAGGCGGTGCCGGTAAAGACGACAACGGGGTTGATTTTCGATTCCGTTTTCATGACCTTTAATTCAATGATTTAAGATTTTCCATCGCATCAGGAACATATTGATGTATATTTTTTAAGATTGCGCATGTTTCCAGCTTTTCACACTCGGCACAGGTCTGAAATCCTTTAGAATGGACACAATTCCGTATCTCACATTCCGCACAATGGGCAAATTTTACCCCGGCTTCCCTGCAACCTGTACAATTGATCATCTCCGGGGTAATGCCGGCATCGAACTGAACTTTCCATTTTTCCGCCGTTTGTGCGCGCAAATCATTGTCATCTGCCATTGTTGCAATTCTTGCATCGCAAGTAGCACAATTTAAGCCACAACATGCAATAAATTTTTCCATGGGTATTTACTTTTTATAGGTTGGACTCCTTAAAGGCAGGGGATTTTTTTGTTATAAACGATCTTAAAAACATCTGAATTATCGTTAAAATTCTGTGAGTTCATAGTTCGTGCTACGGCCTCCTTGTTGATCTTGCTGTAATATTCCTTTTTCCATTAAGTCCTTTATATCCCTCAAAGCCGTATCCGGTGAGCATTTGGCTATTTTTGCCCACTTCGAAGATTTTAGTTTGCCATCAAAGCCATCCAGCAGTTTGTTCAGCATCAGGCGTTGCCGTTCATTGATTGGAGTGCTTTCATGTTTTTTCCAAAACTCAGCCTTTCGCAGGATTTTTCGCAAGGTGGTTTCTGTTTCCAGCAAAGCGTTTTTCAGGCATTGAAGAAACCAGTCCAGCCATTCGGTAATGTCGCCACTGCTGTGCTGAACTTTTTGCAAAACTTCATAATACCGTTTCCGTTCCACAAGGATTTGGCTTGACATACTGTAAAACCGCTCAGGGCTACTTTCAGCACGGGCAAGTAATAAGTCTGAAATCGCCCTTGCCATCCTGCCGTTACCATCATCGAAAGGGTGAATGATGATGAACCAAAAGTGGGCAATGGCAGCTTGCAATACGGGGTCTAATTTTACATCACCATTGAACCAGTTTAGAAACTTGTCCATTTCAGCTTTTACATGCTGTGGGGCAGGCGCTTCATAATGAATTTTCTCCTTTCCCATTGCCCCTGAAACCACTTGTATTTCGCCAGTGCGGTAGCGTCCCGCTTCTATTTTGTACATACCGCTATATCCTGTGGGGAAAAGTGTGGAATGCCAGCCAAACAATCGTTCTTCGGTGAGTGGTTGCAGATAGTTTTGGGTCGCGTCGAGCATCATCTCCACAACACCCTCCACGTTCCTGTCGCTTGGAACCAATCCTGCTGCCTCTATCCCCAAACGTCTAGCAATGGAAGAACGAACCTGTGCGTAGTTAAGCAGTTCACCTTCTATTTCAGAAGATTTTACTACATCAAGTGTAAGCGTGGTAAGCGTGGCTTCTTCTTTCATTGAAAAGCCAAGCGCGTTCATCTGACCGGAGATTTTTCCCTGCAGGTTGCGAACTTCACCGAAAAGGACATTGATAACAGAATCTTTCCACGTAAAATTTGTCCAGTCACTGTTTTGATAAATGTATTTTGCCATTGCCTAAATTGTCTTGCGGCAAATATAGAAATTATTTACCGCAAAAATGCGGAGAATAGGTGAAATATTCTTTGCAAATATTTTGCTATAAATAAGTGCTGACCCTCTATTACAAAATTAGTTCACATTACCAAAGTTCGCCACTACTCTGTTACTGAGCGTAGCCGAAGTATCCCATTGTGTATCGAACCGCCGTATACGAGACCCGCACGTATGGTGGTGTGAGAGGCACTCCCCGTCAATCTATCTGGCGGGGCCGTCTACTCGATTATGCGGACGCTCTTTTTGTTTTTTATTCCATTTAAAGTATATTGTTAAAATATCTATTCATCACATACTTGTAGTTTTTCGAGCCTAATAATTTTGCATTCTCATTTATATATTCACTTACAGGCCAAAAACCATAATATTTAACTCGTGTATCAATTTTGATTTCTTCCAAAAAATTGTCCACAAGGCATTTAAACTGAATGAGAGCCTCTTTATAATTCTCAATATCCTTCTTAAACTCCATTAAAAATGGATTATCAAAACAAAGACTATATAGTACTACTTTTTTGCCAATTAATTTCCCATTCTTTATTGTCATTTCGTTAATTATGCCAAGCAAATGGCAACATAGTTGTTTTATGCCTTCGCCATAAATATGTTGGTTATTGAAGTCGGTTCTAACATTTTGAATAAAGGATATAAACGTCTCTGCAATTTGCTTGTTCCATTTATAATTATCAAGATTAAAGTACTTTTGCTGTTCGGGTTTGTGGAAAATTTTATTTTTTCCACCAGAATTTGCGAATTCAAACATTTTGACCTCATACATATTTACTATGTCGTTTTTGTCTTCTATAGCAACATCAATGCAAGCCTTATGTAGGGGGTCGTTGTCCAGTGCCCACATATCGTACTCGAACTTTGCGTTTTCAATGCCAGAAAAAATATTATACGCAAACGCTTGAGAACTTTTTAAACTACCTGCCCATCTGTGAAATTTAATATCAGGTTGCGAACCAAAGAAATTGTCAAATTTGTTATTCAACACATGCTGGTGTAAGCCATTTGTTACTAATTTTTTCCCAGTTCGTTCAAAACCTTTGATTGAAAAATCTATTATTTCACCTTTATAATTCATATTGTTTCTTGTCTGTACTTTTTTGCATTTTTCAATATCCCAACTTTTTGTCGTTTCCGAGTTTCTTCACATATGTGAATGCGGTGGTGATTTCCAGAGTGCCGCAACCGGGTAGCTTACGCCCCCTAAGAACCGTACGTGCGACTTTCACCGCATACGG
>CAYHQN010000135.1:0-11196 GCA_964358545.1 uncultured Tangfeifania sp.
AACACTCGCTTCTCAATCAGTTGAGAAAAATCGGGTTGTCGGACGGGACTCAATTGTAGATAGGTACATCATCATCAGCGATGAAAATGGGAAAAACCCCACGACGCTTGGATCAGAACAAGTTGCAAAAACAGTCAAAGGCAAAGTCACTGACTCGTCAGGGGCTTCACTCCCAGGTGTTTCTGTTGTGGTAAAAGGAACAACAACAGGGGTAATTACTGATAATTCAGGAAACTATACAATTAGTATTCCTGAAAAAACAACATTGGTATTTTCGTTTGTGGGGATGAAGAATCAAGAAATAGAAGTTGGAACTAAATCAAGCATTAATGTTATACTTGAAGATCTAACTGTAGGAATTGAAGAAGTTGTTGCTATTGGCTATGGAACAAAGAGAAAGAGGGATATTACTTCTGCCGTTTCTGTTGTTAATATTGGTGACATTCCGGAAATGCCTATTTCAAATGCATCCCGCTTATTACAGGGGCAAGCACCCGGCGTTGTTGTCAGACAACGTACAGGAACACCAGGTGAGCAGATGAATGTAACAATCAGAGGCGTTGGATCTTTAGGTGCAGGGAGTGATCCTTTATACGTAATTGACGGATTTGCCGTTGGTAATTCAATTGGTCAAAACCTGAATTCAAGTGATATTCAAAGTATTACCATTTTGAAAGATGCTGCTTCTACAGCTATTTATGGTGCCAGGGGTTCCAATGGTGTTGTATTGATTACAACAAAAAATGCAAAAGAAGGCGAGTTGTCAATAACGGCAACTGCTAATTTTGGAATTCAAAACTTGCCAACTTCCAGGAGGGTTAAAATGATGAGTGGGGTAGAATTTGCAACATTCCTGCAGGAGAGTTGGATTGATAAGCAGCGATATTTTAATAAGCATGAACCAACAATCGATGAAATACCCGCAGGTATCAGGTATCCTGAACAGACCCAATATTCGACCGATTGGTTAAATGAAATATTACATCAAAATTCTGGTTTCCAAAATTATAATGTAACATTGGCTTCAGGGAAGGGTAAAATGAAATCGCTGGTATCTGCAGGTTATTTAAATCAGGAAGGAGCTGTAAAATATACGGGTTTCCAACGGTTTAATGTAAGGGCTAATGTAACAGGAGATTTTAATGATTATATTTCGGTGGGGATGAATACTGTCGGATCCTTCACATCAGAACGTTACGCCGGTACAAACAGTAGGGATGGTCTTATTGGTAAGGCCCTGTGGGCAGATCCGCGATCACCGGTATATAATCCGGATGGAACGTTAAATGCTTACGTTGGTGGCAAGGATGGAGTTTTCGGTTCCACAAATCCATTAATGGAATTACAGCAGTATAAGAGGATTAAAGAGGTGGCCAACCTGACAAGCAACGCATTTTTACAGATCACTTTTTTAAAGGATTTCAAATTTAAAACCTCGTTCAACGCTTCCATAGATAGTTGGCGAAGAAATGAATTCAGGCCTTCTACTTTGGCAGGTTCAGGATTTAATCAACCCCCACCGCAAAATGCAACTTTAGTGGAAGCTTATGATCAATTTATAAACCTCGCCGCAGATCAACTTTTAAGCTATAATAAAACCATTGGTAGTCATAAGATTGAAGGGCAACTCGGTTATAGTGCGCAGGATTCAAGATCGAGAAATCTTTCCGGCAGTGGGAACAAATTTCCTAACAACACAATACAATTTTTGCAGCAGGCAGAAACTAAAGCACCTACATCCTCTGAGACAGAATGGAGTATGCTGGCTTATTTTGCCAGATTGAATTATGATTATAAAAATAAATATTTATTGTCTGCTACTTATCGTCGTGAAGGAAGTTCCAGGTTTGGTAAAAATAACCTGTGGGGCGACTTCCCTTCTGTATCGCTCGGTTGGAGACTTACTGAAGAGTCATTTATGGATGGCATTTCGTGGCTAAACGATTTGAAGTTACGCGGAAGCTTCGGCGTAACAGGAAATAATAGCATTGGAGATTACAATAATGCAGCAAGTCTGGCAACAGCCGGATATCTATATAATGACACCTTTGCTCCGGGAGTGGTTTTAAATTCATTTGTCAACAACAATATTGGATGGGAGCAGTCCAACCAGGTGGATATTGGACTTGATCTATCAGCCTTTGAAAATAAGCTGACTTTTACTGCAGAGTATTATGATAAGAAAACAGATAATATGCTGTTGTCCGTGAGTGTTCCGGTAATAACCGGTTTTACTTCCACTTTAACAAATGTTGGGAAAGTTCAAAACACAGGATTTGAATTTGCAGTTGGTTACAAAACAAAAATTACCAAGGACCTGAATTTCAACAGCAATTTCAATATCTCCTTTAACAGGAACAAAGTACTTGAAATTGATGGCAAAAACAAAGAATTATGGTCTGGTAGTTTTTATGGAGTCCAAAACCGTTCGGTGATTGGACGGCCAATTGGTATGATTACCGGCTTTAAGGTTATAGGCATTTTCCAAACTGATGCAGAAGTTGCTTCTTCACCTAAACAGGATGGCGCTATTCCAGGCGTTTACAAATATTTTGATGGGAATGGTGATGGACAGATATCTTACGATACAAAGGATATGATTGAAATTGGCAACCCTTATCCTGCTTTTAACTGGGGCTTAACTTTGGGAGCAGATTATAAAAGATTTGACATTAACTTGTTGTTTATGGGTGCTCAGCATTATGACATTATGAGAGATATTGAAAAAACAGTCATGAATATGGATGGGGTTTTCAATATCCTGCAATCAGGAGTAAACAGATTTCGGTCGGCCGCACAACCTGGCGACGGCAGAGGGGCTACTTCCAATACCTGGAAGTGGGAACGTGAATCGAATTCAAGATATGTTTATGATGCCAGTCATATGTGGATAAAGACGCTTACTATTGGTTATAATTTACCTGCTGACTCCAAGATATTAAAAAGTTCAAGATTCTATTTTAACGTAGATAATCTACTTTTAGTAACCAACTATCCTGGAACCAACCCTGAAATTAATACCAGTAATGATAATAGACAGCCTGGTAGAGACGATGAGGCGTATCCTATCCCAAGAACTTTTTCAGTAGGTGCAATTATCAAATTTTAAATAACCTTACAATATAAAAAATGAAATACATAATAAAGATAGCATGCATTGCATTTGGGTTGACCTTTATGTCATGTGGAGACAGCTTTCTTGATAAAGTTAATCCAAATCAACTTACGGCAGGGACTTATTACCAAAATCAGTCCCAGGTTCAATCAGCCGTAAATGGTATTTATTCTCAATTACAGGATCTTACAGCAATCCAGTGGATTTATACAGAGTATACTTCTGACAATACTACACTCCATTTCAATGTCGGTGACAGAGGCCAGGGGCCAAGTTTGGAGGCGATGGAATATTTTCAAATTAATTCCGGAACAAGTAATGTAACGAACTGGTACAATCAATTATACCGCGGCTTGACCAACATTAACATTGTGCTTGCAAAACTTAAGGATGCAACCATGGATAATGCTGTAAAACTGGATTTTGAAGGGCAGTGTAAATTTATGAGGGCCTATTATTATTTCCAACTGGTGCAATGCTTCGGTGATGTAATAATTGTAAAGGAACCCATTGGAACTCCTGCTGAGGCATATAATTATAAGCGGGCTCCTGTCGCTGAAGTTTATGCCCTTATTGAAAGTGATCTTAAAACCGCAGTTACCTCTCTTCCTGATCGTGCTATTATACCTGCAGCTCAAAAAGGAAGGATCAGCAAAGGTGCCGCGTTGGCATTGTTGGGGAAAGTATATCTTACCAAGAAACAATATCCGGATGCGATCTCAACACTTAAACAAATCACCGGATATAGTCTGATGCCGAAATACGCTGATGTATTCGATCCTCAACAGAAGAATAATGCGGAGTCTGTTTTCGAAGTTCAGTATCAGGCCAATACTGATATAGGTGAATGGTGCAATTTTACATATAATTTTTACCCCAGGGAGTCATACGGAGCAGTTATAAAATTTACAAATGCGAATGGCGGCGGATGGAATATACCAACGCGTGATATTATTGCTGCCTATGAAGCCGGCGACCTGCGCAAATCGGTTTCCTTGGCCGAAGGTTACACCAACAACAGCGGTGTCTGGACTGCAATTCCTTTCATTACTAAGTATTATCATGCCCATAACGTTGTAAATCGGCCCGGCGATAACTGGCCGGTGTTAAGATATGCTGATGTTCTGCTGATGCTTGCTGAAGCTACCAATGAACAGTCCGGCCCTTCTGCTGAAGTATATGGATATATAAATTCAATTAGAGCAAGGGCGGGTCTTAGTCCGTTAACTGGGCTCGATAAAACTTCTTTCAGAACTGCTGTTCTAAAGGAAAGGAGAATTGAACTGGCATTTGAGAACCAGCGCTGGTATGACTTAAAACGAACAAAGACACCAGATGAAATGGCCGCCTTCATGAATGCGCATGGTGCTTTTGAAAAAAGTAATCCTACGACACCCAGGGGAGGAATCCCATTTTCTGCAGGCGATTATGTTTTTGAGTCTTATGAAACATTATTCCCTATTCCTGCATCTGAAATTCTGGTTAATAAGGACCTAACGCAAAATCCTGGCTATAAATAAATAGCAGTTTATTATGTTTGATAATCTTTGCTTCTCACAAGCAGAGGTTATCAAACATTTTAATGTACTCAGAAGATCGTAAGATAACAATCTCTTTATATGCGATATATGTATAAATACACTTGAAATCATTTGGACAGCCCAATAGGTTACAAATATTATTATACCTTGTTTTTCAACGGAAGATGTAATTCAAGTTCTTATTTTAGTTGAATTCCTTCAAAAACTACTGAACATTTTGCGCCTGCCATATTGATCCCGGATGGGTGATAATTAAAAACAACTGTTCTTTACAAATCACTCTTACCATCAACATTATCACAAAATTATAATTAGGTAATATCTCCTATTTGCCTATTCAATAGGTAATTGCTCATGTATCTTATTAAACGATACGTTGTTGTATTGTCGCATATATAAGAAATCCGTTAAAATTGCTTTCCCTTTAAAGAAACAGGAAAAATTTTGGCAGATAGTTGAATGGATTAAAGCTTTGATTTTAAATTAATCAAGAGAAGATTATCAATTAGAACTAACACAAATGGAAAGAAAAATCATTCTAACTACGACACAAATTGCACTTATCTGCGCAATATCTTTCATATTCAATTTTCAGCTGGAGGCTCAGAAAAATGTTAACGTTGTTACTGTTAATTGGGACAAAACAACGGCTATATCCAAAACAACTGCTACGCTACAGTTGGTTGAAAATCCTATGGTACGAAAAAATTCCCCTATTCATGGGTCTACATTCAAGGCGCTCAAAGAATTAGGAGCCGATTATGTGCGATATGTTCCCTGGTTTCCTTATCCCAAAATGGCAGTTGCAGAATTAAAAAGGCCTGTAAAGGACAAAACTTTTTGGGATTTTACTTACCTTGACAGTACAATGCATGTTTTTATGAAAGCAACCGAAGGCCATTCCGTTGTAATCAACTTTAGCACCACGCCGGCATGGATGTGGAAAACCGATTCCGGGGTAACTTACCCTGAAGATCCTTATCAAACCTGTTGGAATTATAATCAGGGAACCCAACTCAAGGATACAACAATGGAGGAGGTGTCGGATTATTTTACCAGGCTCTTTAGCTGGTACACCAAAGGAGGTTTTACCGATGAATTTGGGAAATTTCATAAATCAGGCCTATCCTATAAAATACCCTACTGGGAAGTACTCAATGAACCAGATCTTGAGCATAACATTTCACCACAGCTGTACACAAAAATGTATGATGCCATTGTCCTGAAATTAAAGAAAATTTCTCCTGAAACAAAATTTGTTGGATTGTCTCTTGCCCACGTAACTGAACCTGAATATTTTGAATACTTCCTAAATCCAAAAAATCATAAGTCAGGAATTTCATTGGAAGGAATTTCTTACCACCATTATTCTAAACCTTCAGTTGAAGGTCAGCAACTGGAATCTTATCAATATACATTTTTCGAAAATGCCAATGCATTTTTAGATAAAGTGAGATACATTGAAAACATAAGGAAACGGCTTGCACCTAAAACCTTTACAATGATTAACGAAATAGGTGTAATTCTGCGTTCTTCTGAGGTGTCAGGGCCAATTGAGGAGAATTATTGGAATTTGGCAGGTGCCATGTATGCTTATATATATCTGGAATTGGCAAAGATCGGAATAGATGTAGCAGGTGAATCCCAACTCGTTGGTTACCCTACTCAATTTCCTGATGTAAGTATGATGAATTGGGAAAATGGAAAGCCTAATGCTAGATTTTGGGTACTAAAACTACTGAGGGACAATTTTGGACCTGGAAATTATATTGTAAGTACGGATTTAAACACCCCTGAAGTCGGGGCTCAGGGATTTAAAACCAGGGATGGCCGGAAAATCTTGCTGATTAACAAGAGAAATGCAGAAATAAATATTCAATTGCCAGCGGATGCTAAGGATGCGCTGGTTAGCTTTGTTGATATCAATACAAAGGAAAATCCTCCATCTCAGAATCAGCTGAGTGGCAGCATTATTAAACTAAAGCCATTTTCTGTGGCTGTAATAAAATTTAAGAACTAGATCTTTTCGGGGTAATGCGATAAATTACAACCATTATTTTAACTTGTTTTTATCAAAGGGATGAGTAATTCTAAGTATTTTTCAAGAAGGAATTTCATTAAAGCATCTGCACTCACAGGTGGAGGAATATTGATTTCTGAAAAGGTGGCCAGTAACACCATTGTCAGAGACAAATCAAAATTATCATTTCCGGTTCCGTTATCTCCCGACAATTATTCGATTCTAAATTCCATCGATTTATCTCCGGCAAGATGGATATGGTATCCAATGGAGCGATGTCTTGCGAATACAGTGATACTTTTTCGGAAAAGCATAAAACTGAGTGATACTCCCAAAAAAGCTCATGGATATATTCTGGCAGACAGCCGATATAAATTAACTATAAACGGGAAACGCGTACAATGGGGGCCTGCACCATGCGATCCTCGTTGGATGGAGGCAGACTCTCTGGACTTGTCTGGTTATCTGTCATCCGGTGAAAATGTCATCGCATGTACAGTTTTATATTTTGGTCATGGAGATGGGACATCGCCAATGGGTAAGCCTGGATTTATTTTCAAACTTGACATTGAAATGCCCGATGGTACTGCTTCTCAATTGATATCTGATGATAACTGGCAATCATCTCTTGCCCGTAGCTGGCGACCGGGTAATTATAAACGTTGGTTTTTACGTTCTTTTCAGGAAGAGTTTGATTCGCGCATATACCCTTTTGGCTGGGATATGCCCGGATTTGCACCCGACAAAAAATGGTTGAAATCAAAAATTTATGGTTCTCGTGGTGATAAGCCATCTGTATGCAATGGCACTCCTGAATATTTGTGGGAAATTTCCGGTGACAGGGATCTTTGTTCGATACGAGAACGGTCGGTTCCGTTAATGAAGGAAACGATAATTGATGGTTTTACTCTACGTGAAGCAGCCTGGATTTATTGGAAACGACCAGCTGAAGATTATTTCGAATCGATTACCCCGGGTGCTTTTGATTACGAGTGGGGAAGCCCTGCTGAAGAAATTGGAAATGGGGAATGGAGGATTGACATCAGGAATGATTGGGCTGCAACAGTAACATTTGAATGTAAGGAACAAATGGTTGGGTGGCCGAATTTTACGATTGATGCCCCGGAAGGAACAATTGTTGAAATGCTTGTACATGAGGCTCATAAACCAGGTGGCCCGGTATTTCTAAATTCTCATTTCAATTCATGGACACGATTTGTGTGTAGTGAGGGGGAAAACAATTTCGAAACTTTTGATTTTGAGAGTTACCGATGGATCCAATTTCATATTCGGAATTATAATCGACCCGTAATGCTTAAGAACATTGCAATTAGGAGAAGAATGTTCCCATGGAAACATAACCCTGAAATTGCCACTAATGACAAAATTTTGCAATGCGTTATCAATGCTTCAGTAAATACCTTGTACAACTGCGCCCAGGACACAATTGTTGATGGTATGGCCCGGGAGAGACAACAATATAGCGGAGATGGGAGTCATCAGCTTCATGCAATTTATTATTCGTTTGGCGACACGCTGTTAGCTGCCCGCTTTGTGAATACTTTCGGACAGGGACTGGGTACAGATGGTGTTTTTATGGATAGCTGGCCCGCTTTCGACAGGCTTGCCCGGGTGATGGAAAGGCAGATGCAGCTAACCGGATGGGGCCCAATTGTAGATCACAGCGTTGGTTTTTGTTTCGATTCATGGTATTATTTTTTGTATACAGGTAAAACGGATGCCTTAAAGGAAACCTATCCACGGTTACTTCGCTTTTTCCATTTTTTGGAAAAATCAGTTGGGGAGGATGGTTTGATCCCTGTGGAGAATTTGGGAATGCCATCAGTATGGATGGACCACATCGCCTTTAAAAAACAACGGCATAAGCAATGTGCATTAAATCTATATGTGGCAGCAATGTGTCAACATGCACTGAGTATACTTTGCAGTGAATTTGGCAACCACGACTGGAGCAACGAAGTAATGAATTTTGGTATTCAACTAGAGAAATCGTGTGTTGATAAGTACTGGGATTCGGGTAAAAAAGTGTTTGTATGCAATCTTCCATGGGTCGGAGAGGAAAAGGAAATACGGTATTGTGATAGGAGTTTGGCAACTTCTGTAATTTATAATCAATGCCCGGGTAGCAACAACGAAAATACACTGAAAATTTTATCTGAATGTCCGAAAGATTTAGGTCTTTCATATCCTTGCAATGCAATTTGGAGATATTGGGCTTTGGCAAAAGGACATGCCATCCAAATTGTTATTGATGAATTTAGAAAACGCTGGGGCAGCATGTATTCAGTAATTGAGAACAACACACTGCAGGAAGACTGGGAGGTAAGGCATGATTCCGGACATCAATGGAGCCACTGTGCAGTTTCTCCGTTAATTATGATTTATCATGGAATATTAGGCATTCTTCCTGTAAAACCAGGATTTGAAAAATGTACGATCACCCCTCAGCCGGGTGATCTGGAAGAACTAAGTATGCTTGCACATACTGTAAAAGGAACCATACAATTTGAAATGACCGGAAAGAAATTTGACCGGATTATTGCAATCTCAATCCCGGATGGGATGGATTGTGAAATGATTCTGGACCACAGGGAAAAAGTTGAACTGGCAACTGGTAATGAGAGCGTGGAGAAGGGCCAAACAGCCTATAAACTGCCAGCCGGGAAGAAGTTGAAATTATATCTTAAATATATTTAACATAATAACAAATGACATTATGAGAAATTTTATTAAAGTCTCCTTGATTGTTATTTTACAATTTATGCTTGTGAATATCAATGCTCAATCTCTTGACAAAGGATTTATTAACCCGCCTGATTCAGCAAGACCTTGGGTGTATTGGTTCTGGTTGAACGGGAATTTATCCAAAGAAGGAGTCACCGCAGATCTGGAAGCAATGAAGCGTGCTGGTATTGGCGGAGTGTTAATCATGGAAGTGGACCAGGGAACACCAAAAGGCGCATATGTATTTGGAAGTACAGAATGGCGCAATCTTTTCAAGTTTGTGCTTCAGGAAGCATCCCGGTTAGGATTAAAAGTTAATATGAACAATGATGCCGGATGGTGCGGTAGTGGTGGTCCGTGGATGACAGCCGAAAAATCCATGCAAAAAATTGTCTGGACAGAAACCATAGTTCAGGGTGGGAAAAAGTATGATGGTAATCTTCCGAAACCAACGGCAGTAAATGATTACTACGGAGACATCATGGTCTTGGCCTTTCCAACACCGGAAGGTGATGACAAGAAAGTTTCCGATTACAATCCTGAAGTGAAAAGCAGCTCTGGTGATGCCGGTTTTGACGGGAAAAAATTGATTGATAACGATATAAAATCTCAAATTGAATTATCAAAACCCACATCGGATAAACCACAGTATTTTGAATTGATTTTCCCGGCTCCGGCCACTTCCCGCTTAATGACAATTCGTTTGGGAAAGCAGAGATGGTCCGTTAAAGGAACGTTTCAGATTTCAGATGATGGGGAGCATTTTAAGACCGTAAAAGAATTTGAAGGTAATGCCCCATCTATAACATTAGAATATAACGAACTTACAGTTCGCTGGTACAGACTAAACTTTATTAAAATAACAAAAGAAGATATTCCTCTGGAAAATATTGCAATAGCCGAGGTGGAAATATCGAATACCCGAATAAATAACATAGAACAAAAAGCATTGTTCCTGCCTCCTGCAAAAACAATTATTGTACCAACAAATTTTCAATCAATTGCTTCTAAATATACTGTACAAAGCAATCAGGTTTTGAACATCACGGACAAGATGAAAAGTGATGGAACAATTGCATGGGATATTCCACAAGGCAAGTGGACCATTCTTCGCATCGGACATACAACAACAGGTAAATTTAATCATCCTGCGCCCGAAGGAGGGCTTGGCTATGAATGCGACAAGCTGAGTAAGGACGCATCCACAATGTTCTTTAATGGGTTGATTCAAAAACTGGCTGTTGATTCAAAACCTCTTGTTGGGAAATCATTTGTTTCAACACATATAGACAGTTGGGAAGTTGGTTCACAGAACTGGACACCTGGTTTTTACGAAGAATTCAAGAAGCGTAGGGGGTACGATCCTACTCCATATTTGCCCGTAATGATGGGCATAATTGTAGATAATAGTGAAGTATCAGAGCGTTTTTTATGGGATTTACGAACAACTGTATCAGAAATGATGCTGGAGAATTATGTGGGAAACATTTCCAACCTGTCTCATCAAAATGGATTGCGGCTTTCAATCGAAGCATACGATAGATGTCTCACCGATGAAATGACCTATACCGGACGTGCGGATGAACCCATGGCAGAGTTTTGGTCATGGGTCAAATATGGGTATGATTTTTCATGCACAGAAATGGCTTCTGCTGCCCATGTATATGGGAAAAAGATTTTAGGTGCAGAAGCATTTACTGCCATAAATACTGAAAAGTGGCTTAGTATTTGTAAAGAAATAATGTGTACATTTGCATAAAAAATGCAAATGAAAG
>CAYHQN010000136.1:0-11183 GCA_964358545.1 uncultured Tangfeifania sp.
ACAGTATATGTTTTCTAGTCCTTCATTGTCAGAAAATTTATTAATTGCTCTTTGGCAAATACTTTCTGTATTAGCAAAGTCCTTTAACGCACAATAAGTCATTGCCATTTCACTAAAAAGAACAATGCTATTGCTGTCAAGTTTATATGATTCTTTATACTTTTCGATGGCTTCCGCATATTTTCCTTGGTCGTAAAGTGCTACCCCTTCGTCAATAAGCGTTGCTGCCTTGTCCGTTTGAGCAAATGTCTGAAAGGTCGTTAAGAAAAGTAAAGTTGTGATTACGATTTTCTGTGTCATGTGTGTCGTTTTAAAATTGGTGCTAACGTATTAGCGTTTTATTTTTACGTTTCCCCAAACTTACTTAAAAAGCAGCTGAAAGGCAAATGTTTAGGGGGAATGAAATTGAGAAGAAAGGAAGGGGAAATGGAAAATAAAACCGAGTTGGACTGAGCCGGTGGCTATGGGTATTCTATTGCGGGACTACCTGATTAATTGAACCTGACTTCATGATACAAGTGGATGTAGATAGCTGAGAGATGATTTTTTGGTACAGTTTTCATAATTATCGTTTAAAATTGGGCACACCTTCTCCGTTTGGCTGATTTTCAGGCCATTGAGATGTATTTCATGAAATTCACAAGAACGTGTTATTCAATTTTGTCTAACCGGTAGCCAAAAATTTAGTTTCGACTGTGCAGGGTATCATTTTCCCTTTTTGGCATTTGGGACAACACATCGGGTCTTTGCCTGAAACAATGCGCCAAACCTCATAAGAGTTGAGTCCTTCCAATGCCGAAATATAGCTACTGTTGCCGATCAGGTTGAAACAGGTTTGTAGTTTGGATTGCATATTACACAAGGCCAGGATACCAAAATACCTGATTTTGTAAAAGCCGGATGGCAGAATATGCTGCAAAAACCGCCGGATAAACTCATGGACATCCAGGCTCATACTTTTTTGCACGGAATCAGACTTGTAATCTTTGTAGCTGAAGGTGACTTTGTTGTTTTCAAAAGCTTCGATCCGGTGATTTGAAATAGCAACCCGATGGGTGTAGTTACCCAGATAACGGATAATCCCCTCAGGTCCGGAAAATGGTTTCTGACAATACACTACCCAGTTTTTCCGGTAACAAAGTGCTTTTAATGATGGATAATCCGTCGTATTATCTGGCAAGAGTATTTCTCCTTTTCCTACAGCCGTTTCAATAAGACGGCAAAGTATCCCGCGGAATACTCCACTGAGAAGTTTTACCGGGAGGAAGAACTTTTTAGAAGAAGGAACCCATTCCATCTGGTCTTGTGAAAGTCCACCTGCGGGAACAATCATGTGAATATGCGGATGATAAACCAGGGTTTGCCCCCAGGTATGCAAAACACCTACAGCACCTGCCTGTGCACCCATGAGTTTGGGGTTGGCAGCACATCGCAACAAAGCCTGGCTCGCAGCCTTGAAAAGCAAGTCATAAGCCTTGCCCTGATTGAGGTAGAACATTGCGTTCAGGCAATCCGGCACAGTAAACACCACATGAAAATGTCTTACCGGGGGAAGATTGGCAGAGAGCTTGTCCACCCACTGTAGTTTTTTGGTGGACTGACACTTTGGACAATGCCTGTTGCGGCATGAATTGTAGGATTGATTGGTATATCCACAGTGGTCGCATTGGTCGGTGTGCCCACCTAAAACAGAAGTACGGCAATTTGCTATGGCATGAAATGCTTTTATCTGATCGGTGCACAAGCTATGCGTAGGTAGAAAACCCTCCCCACTGGTTCTGAAAATATCGGCCAGTTCGATGGTCTGTCTTTTGTTTTCCATGACGAGCGTATTAAATGTCCATGGAATCCAGTGGTGACGAGATACCGGAAGGCTGAACATTGACCAGGTGCATGTAAATAGCCGTTGTTTTGAGGGATACATGCCCCATAAACTCCTGTATTATCCGGATATTGACGCCCTTTTCCAACAGGTGCGTGGCAAAACAGTGACGCAGGTTATGAAAGGATACATTTTCCCTAATACCTGCCTTTGCAGCGCTGTTCTTGATAATGCAATCCATTGTCTTTTCAGAAAGATGTACTCCTTTCTTACCCTGTGACTCAAAGAGAAAGATTTTTGGCCGTTGGATCTTGTAATAGGTGCGTAGCAGATCGAGTACTTTGGGAGAGAGAACGGTTTGCCTGTCTTTTTTGCCTTTCCCCTGCACCACGCGCACCAGCATGCGGGCAGAATCGATATCTGTTGGTTTGATCATTTGGGTTTCCCCTCGCCTTAACCCTGCCGAATAGGCCAGTGCCAATATTGCCCTGTGTTTGAGGTTTTGGGTAACTGAAATGAGTTTTTCAACCTCGCCAGTCGATAAAACAACGGGCAATCTTTTTTCCCTGCGTGGACGTCGGATTTTAAATTGCTCCCACTCACGACCTAAAACATCAACCTGCAGGATTTTGAAGGCACTGATGGTCTGGTTGATCGTTGAAACAGAAATCTTTTCGATGATAATCCGTTGATGTAGGTAATCTTTGAGTTGTTGATTGGTAATGCAATCCAATGAAAGTGCAAAATCACCTTCAACTTTTGATAAAAGGCCACTGTAAGTAATTACTGACCGTGGGCTGTAATTACGAAGCTGCATCTCACAGATCAGCTTCTCAACAAGAGGGGATTCTTTTTTTTCATGACAAATAATTTTAAAATGTTCATCTTAAAACTATTATAAAATCATGAGAAAATTACCGATAGGTTTAGTTCAACTCTTTTATACGCACCAAACATGCGCCTATACACTGAATTTGTGAGTAAAGAGGCAGGTTTGTTGCGCGTTACAGGCACGATAAACTTACCTAATATTATTTAATTACCAAAGCTTTAGGCAGGAAAATTGTGCAGGGCAAACCCGGGTGATGCGGTTTTTAACCGCATTTTAAATATCCGCGATTTGAAATAGCGGCACCTGATAGCGCCCGGCAGCGTTTATCAACGGCTTCGTGAAATTTTTATCACACCCGCAAAATAAATGCGCCAGCAGGGGTTCATAAGCGTTCCGTACCAATAGAAGCAGCCAGGCAAATACAAGGTAATGGTTAAAGTGGTTGATATATTGGGAATTGACACCAGCAAAATTTTGGAGGTGATTAATCAATAAAAAATAGGATGGTAATTGGCAATCAATGTTTTGGCTAAAGCCGTGGCGGAATATATGTGCATTTGGTCAACGACATAAATACAACGCCATAAATACAACGCCATAAATACAACGCCATAAATGGCGTTGCTAGTCAATTGCCCATTTTGCGGCATCCCTGTCATTTGGATTATGACGGTTTCGACATTCGTCCGACCTGACTAGCCGTAGCCTTCAGGCTACGGACATGAAAGATTTGCATTCAATCAACGCCATTTATGGCGTTGCCAATCAAATTCCCATTTTGCGGAATACCTGTTATTTGGATTATTGCGGTTTCGCCATTCGTCCGTTCTGACTAGCCGTAGCCTACCCACAATCAGTTTACACAATCTTCTTTATACTACCCAGTTTCATGAACAGCCTCCCGAACAGCCCCACACAATCTTCTTTATACTACCTTATACTCCCGACATGAATGCAGGGATATACTATTTGGATGTGTATTCGTACTTTAGCTTGGTACAGATTTACTATTCGCTGGTATGGATATACAAATTGGCGGTACAAATATTCTATTCGGTGGTACGGATATACTTTTTGAAGACATAGATGTACTATTCGATGGTACAAATGTACTTTTCAATGGCACAAATGTACTTTTGGGTGGTACGGATACATCCTTAGATGGTACATCAAACATGGGATGAAATTCAGGGATCGATTCTCTGTTTCATCGTTTCCCCGTTTCTCTGTTTCTGTCCCATTTTCCCCCTTCGACTCCGCTCAGGGACCGTCAACATTTTAAACCCTTCAAACTTTTCAAACCTTTCAAACAATTCGTTTTCTTCAGTCTTCTGTCTTATCCGCAAATTTGGGCTTTAAAACTGTCAATTGCAAAACGATTGCCATGATAACCGGAATGGCCAGCAAGGCCACATCGTGTCCCAGGCTACCGGCATCGGTCGACTTTCCAAGCACAACAGTAATCACTGCGCCCGCAGAGATCCCTGCCATGTTCATCAAGCCGTAAGCGGCTGCCCTGTGACGCGGTGAAACAAACTGGCAAAGTATTGGCATGCTGTTGGCGTCAAACATTCCGAAGCCTAAACCAAAAAGAACGGCACCACCGATGACGCCAAGATATCCGGTTCCATACCCAAGAAACACCAAAGCAGGAACCATCATGCTCAGACCAATTACGCCCGTATAGATTCTGCCCTTGATATTCACGTCCATCCAACGGTCGGCCATCATACCGCCCAGTATAACACTTATCAGGGAAGAACCTGCAATCGTGATCGTTGCCATCGGTCCGGCGATCGACATATCAATACCCAGTGTCGAGGAAAAAAGTGTCGGCATCCAGCTTTTGACAGCCCATCCGGGGAAACTGGGTGCGGTAAAATAGAAAAGAACCACCCAAAAGCTCATATTGCCAAAGATAATACCGAGACTGCCCCTGACCGATTTTAAACCATCTGCAAATGTTGATTTTTTAGATGCAGGAATTTGGACCCGGATATCTTTCAGGAAGAATACCAGTACCAGACTGTAACAAATTCCAACCAAACCAAACAGGTGGAATGCCTGTTGCCAGGAATAGGAGTGCGCGACAGTGGCGCCGAAGCCGCCCAAAGCCTGACCAAGGTAAAGGCCCGAAAGGTGAATTCCCACCGCGAGCGAGCGGGTCGAACCCCGGTGGTAATCAGCAATCAAAGCCAACCCTGCCGGGATATACAACGCTTCACTAATCCCCATCAGGGCACGGAGCGCGTACAATTGGTTAAAACTTGTCGAATAACCCATGGCCATGGTCACACCCGACCAGACGGCCAGACTTCCCACGATTAGCCATTTCCGGTTCACCCGGTCGGCAATCAATCCGGCCATCGGACTCATCAGCGCATAGATCCAAAGAAATATGGCCATCAATCGGCCAAAATTTTCGGCTTTCTCAAGTTCGTGGATGTCGCCCTCCATGGCCACTTTCATGGTGGATAGCATCTGGCGGTCCATGTAATTCAGCATGGCTACCATCCATAGCAGAGCCACCACTACCCATGGATAAATTTTATTGTACTGTTCCTTGGTCATGAAAAAAATGTTAATGAAATAGGTAGTAATAAATAGAAATATGTTGTAATGGATCGTTACGAAAATAAATCAATTGTTTAAGAAATAACTAATCAATTTCCATCTATTTCTACGTATTTCTAATCCTTTATCCTTGAGTCTACTCTGACAAGTCTTTTCCTGCCACAATGGCTCCAAGGTGCAAAGATTCACTAAGAATTTTAATACTGATATTTAAACCTTTGTGTCTTGGAGCCTTTGTGGCCTTCTTTATTTTTTGCTTTTCGGAGTGGACTTATCCTTTTCTTCCTCCTCCATATTGCTCAAATGCAAATCCAATGCCTTCACTGAGATTTGTATCTCCAGAATGGAGAGTCCCAGAGAAACGATCAGCAGCAACAGGGCTACCCCAAATACCCAGAAAGCCTCATTTTGATAGCCCGTATAGATCAGGAACATCGTCAGTACGCACAAAAACAGACTGCTTACGCCAAAAATCTGCATGTTTTTGGTCAGGTAGAGCCGGCGCCGCAGATTGGCTATCTGCCCGAGAAGCACCTCATCCTGATGCAGCTGAAATTTGGCATACAAATCCCGGATCAGCGCCGCATATCCCAGAAAACGGTTGGTATAGGCCAGCATGATCAGCGAGATGGCGGAGAAGAGGAGGGCGGGGGTGGTTAATGTGAATTCGTTCATTGTTCATGATATTAAAAAAGACTTGGACGACTTGGACGACATGGACGAAGGGGACGACTAGGAAGACTTGGATGAGTGTATGAGTGGTTTTGATCAAATCTCACCTCTCATGACAGTAACATGTCTGTCAGCCTTTCCTTTCGATTCTTCGACAGGCTTTGGGACCACCTCGCTTAGGGATCGGTTCTCCGTTTCATAGTTGGGATCGCCCCCTCATCCCCTTCGTCCCAGTCGTCCCAGTCGTCCTAGTCTACCTTCTTGCTATTTAAGCAGTTCAGCAATCCGCTCGCGCAGCTTCTCTGCCCGTAAATTCTTACCAATAATCTTGCCGGTTTTGTCGAGCAGCAGGTTGGCAGGAATGGAGTTGATGCCGTAAATTTTCGCGGTAGCATTGCTCCAGCCCTTCAGATCTGACACTTGTGACCAGGTAAGTTTATCGGAAGCAACTGCCTTCAGCCATTTGGCTTTGTCGGTGTCGTATGAAACTCCCAAAACATTAAAACCTTTGGCATTGTAATCTTTCCAGACTGCTACTACATTTGGATTTTCACCACGGCATGGACCGCACCACGAAGCCCAAAAATCAACCAGGGTATAAGCATGTTTGGAATATACATCAGAAAGTTTTACCGGTGTACCAATGGAGTCGTTCATGGTAAAATCGGGCGCAGTTTTGCCAACGGCAACAGATTGCAGAAGGGTAACCCGATCGGCAAGTGATTTGGCACTTTTACTCTTCATTACTTCAGGGGAGAATTTCTTAAGATAACCCTGAATTTCGTCTGCCTCCATCCCGTATTGGATCTGTTGCAAAATAACAGGGGCAACAAAAGAGTTTGGATTTCCGGTTACGAAGTCTTTTTGCATGGCTGTCTGCGCATTGTCAAGTGAATCAAGTTGTTTCTCAAGACTTGCCTGCATTACCGCATCATTTTTCTGTTTGGCTTCGTTGTATTTGCCATAGATCTCCTTCATTTTTGTATTGATGACAGTACCTTTGGCCTCCAATGCCTTCATCTCATCCTGACTGGCAGAACCGGTAATGGTTATATTGCGCAGATCATCCGATTTCCCGGCGACGTGGATGGCCTTGTTCTCCACCAAAACGGGCACCTGCTTGCGTTCGCCCAATACCAGGATGCACAAATCCGGTACCTCTACAGCGCCTTTCAGTTCGAACTTTCCACCTGTGCTTTTGGCAGAATCAAGCGTAGTGGCTTCTCCTCCACCCCGTTGTTTAAGATAAACGGTTCCATCCGGAAGACCTTCAATGTTTCCGGAAATTGTGAATTTGGGAGCCTGGCTGCATGCGATGATCATTGTTGCAGCAACAATCAAATAGAAGAGGTTTTTCATTTTAAAAAATTAGTTTGAAGTGTTTATGATGTTTGAAAAGTTTATGGGGTTTGAAAACATGTTTGAAGGGTTTACAATGTTTAGAAACTGTTTAAAGTTATTTATTCAACCTTTTCAGATAGCATTTGTATTCCAATTGATTGCGCTAAAAATAGGATCTGTAAAACCTTATTTTTATAGTAGGTTACCTGAAAAAATAAGGTTTTCTGACTTCCTAAACATCGCATATCAGAATGCATTTGCGTAGCGCCGCCAGTTTGTCGGGGTTGGTTGGAACAAACTCCTGTCCCACAAAACCTTTGTAACCGGTATCGACAATCGCCTTCATGATGGCAGGATAGTAAAGTTCCTGTGTCTCATCAAGTTCGTGCCGCCCGGGAACACCTCCGGTATGAATGTGCCCAATGTACTTGATATTTTTACGAATAGTGTCAATTACATTCCCCTCCATGATCTGCATGTGGAAAATATCGTACAGCAACTTAAACCTGTCTGATCCAACCATCTCGCAAAGGGCGGCGCCCCAGGCTGTATGGTCACATTGGTAGTCCTTGTGGCCATAACTGTTGAGCAGTTCCATGATGATCGTCACCCCATGCTTTTCGGCAAGCGGGGTAATCCTTCGCAATCCCTTGGCACAATTGATAAGTCCAACCTGATCGTTTTGGCCCTCCCGGTTACCGGAGAAACAGATCAGGTTGGGAATTCCTGCTGCAGCCGCTTTAGGGATCATCGTCCCGAAATCGGCCACCAGCTTATCGTGGTTCTCGATCCTGTTGAATCCTTTGGGAATACCCCAATCGGTTGCATATCCGACTGCACATTTGAGCCCCTGTGACTGAACTGTCGCCCAATCTTTCTCCTGGAGCAGCTCGATCGATTCTATTCCCATCTCTTTGCATGCCTTTGCCAGGTCTGTAAGCGGAATATCGCCGTAACACCACTGGCTTACCGAATGGTGAATATTGCCCTTTAATCCGCCTGAAGCCGGTTCTGCGGCCCTGCTTTCCTGAAAAGGCAAAACAGTTGCCGACAAAGCCACCGAAGCGGCAGTTTTCCCGATCATCTCTCGTCTGTTCATAGTCGAATGGATTCTTTTGTATTGCACGAATTTAAATATTTTTTTGCGATATTTGGATTTTGGTGTTTCGCTGCTATTACTGTTCGATCGTTTAAACTATTACACAGAGTTGCACGGAGGAGCACAGAGTTGCACAGAGAAAAATTAAAAAATATTTGTCAACCTTAACATTTCAAACATTTCAAACATTTCAAACATTTCAAACAATAAAAAAACTTTTCAAACAATTCGTCCTCTCTGTGCAACTCTGTGCTTCTCTGTGGGACTCTGTGTAACTTCTAACTATCTACTATCTATGACAACCCGCTTACTCTACATTTTCGCATTGGCGCTCCTGCCGCTGGTGACTTCCGCGCAATGGCTCGATTTTTCCAAAACATCCATCTATTGCTCCGACAAAAAGAACCTTCTGCTCTTCAAGGCTACCACTGTTTTGCAGGAAGAGCTTCAGCTTCACACCCATATTAAACCGGCTATCGCCGGAAAGCTGGACTCCAAAGATCTGCCGCAAATCATCATTTGTCTCGAAAAAGATGCGATGAAACTTCCTGCCGGGATTGCTGCTTCCCTGAATTCCCTGTCCCCTACCGGGAAAGATGGATACAAAATTGCGCTCATTGATGCCAAAACGGTAGTCATAGCAGGCCACGATGAGCGGGGTACGCTTTATGGAGCAGGATATCTCCTTCGAAAGATGGAGCTCTCTGCCAACAAGATGCTTTTGCCCGGTCATCTATCGCTCTCCTCCACACCCACCTACCCTATCCGGGGCCACCAGTTGGGTTATCGCCCAAAAACCAATGCCTACGATGCCTGGACCGTCGCCCAATACGACCGCTACATTCGCGATCTCGCTCTTTTCGGCGCCAACAGCATCGAGATCATGCCTCCCCGTACCGACGACGATGCCACGAGTGTAAATATGAAACTGCCCGCCATCCAAATGATTGTCGAACAGGCCAGAATCTGCAAATCCTACGGACTGGATGTCTGGATGTGGTATCCCAACATGAACAGCGACTACAACTCCCCCGATTCTGTCAAGGCCGAACTTGCCGAACGCGAAAAAATATTCAGCATCCTACCCAAACTAGATGCCCTTTTCGTACCCGGAGGCGATCCCGGAGATCTTGAGCCCGATCCGCTATTTAACTGGCTAAACCAGGAGGCGGTAGTACTGAAAAAATATCATCCCAATGCCAAAATATGGGTATCCCCTCAGGCTTTCAAACCAAGCACTGTCTGGTATGCCAACTTCTTTGCCCAAATCAACAAGAAGCCGGATTGGCTGGGAGGTGTTGTTTATGGCCCGTGGATTAAAATGCCCCTGCCGGAAGTTCGCAAGGTGACAGATCCCTCTATTCCGATCCGTCTTTATCCCGATATCACCCACAGTTACAGCTGTCAGTACCCGGTTCCACAATGGGACCTGGCCTTTGCCATGACCCTGGGCCGCGAATGCATCAATCCCCGTCCGGTCGATGAGAAGCTGATCCACAACCTGTATGCCTCTTTGGCACAGGGAAGCATTAGCTACTCGGAGGGCACCAACGACGATGTGAACAAATTTATCTGGACCGGCCAGGACTGGAATCCTGAAACCCCTGTCATCGAAACGCTCCGGGATTATGCCCGCTATTTCATCGGACCTCAATACGCTGATGCCGTTGCTCAGGGTTTGATGGCGCTCGAACAGAACTTTCGCGGGCCGCTCCTGGTCAACGAACAGGTAGAAAAGACCTTCCAACAATGGCAGGACATGGAAAGTTCAGCTTCCACGGAGGTGCTGTCAAATCCAAGGTTTCAGAGCGGGCTTATCAGGGCTTATTTTGATGCCTACACCCGGCGTCGACTGATCTATGAGACAGATCTGGAGCAACAGGCACGTTCTATTCTGGAAGCGGCCAAACCAAATGAGACACTCAAAGCCATTCAGGATGCCCGAAGCACACTGCTTCAGGCCAAAGAGAAGCCAATAGCACAGCCGCTGAGAAGCCGCTGCTTTGCCCTTGCGGATTCTCTTTTCCGGAGCTTCGGCGCCCAGCTCACCATCGAAAAACACCATGCCATGAGCGGTCGTGGTAACTTTATCGACAACATTGATATCCCGCTCAACGACGCACTCTGGCTGCTTGACCAGCTCAACCGGATCGAAAAGAAGAGCGACGGGAAAGTGCGGCTGGCCGAAATTGGCAAGATGCTGCACCGCACAGATCCCGGTCCCGGCGGATTTTACGACAACCTCGGTAATCCCGCTTCGTGGAAACATGTGAAGGCCCGGAAAAGCTGGCAGGAGGATCCCGGAAGCCTCGAGTCGCCCCGTGTCAGCTTTGGCGTTGGACTCAAAGGCGTTGAATGGGTTGACGAGATTGTAGCCAAAGGCTTCGAAGGGCAAACCACCCCGCTGGCCTGGATGAACCAGATCAACACCCTCTATTTCACCCCACTGGTGATGGAATATACCGATCTGGACCCATCTGGAAAATACACCCTGCGCGTAGCCTATACCGGACGTTTCCGCTCGAAGATGAAACTTGAAGCCAACGGCATCCTGATCCACGACTTTATCAGGATGGGAACACAGCCTATCTTTGAGTTTCAACTTCCGAAAGAGGCAACCCAATCCGGCAAAGTAACCCTCACCTGGAACTGCGCCCAAAACGACAAAGGCGAAGGCGAAAGGGGTTCGCAGGTGGCGGAGGTGTGGCTGATTCGCTCCAATGAAACTGAGAAACGGTGAAAAAAGAGGGGGCGAGGGGGCGACTAGGACGACTAGGACGACTAGGATGACTAGGACGACTAGGATGACTAGGACGACTAGGATGACTAGGACGACTAGGATG
>CAYHQN010000137.1:0-10928 GCA_964358545.1 uncultured Tangfeifania sp.
TTTGCACATATTCGTGAAAATGCCAAAAAGAAAAATATTTACATCGATTTCATTAACGGCTATACAGATCATGTTCATGTACTTATTTCACTAAACGATGATTTAAGCATTGGTAAAATAGCCCAACTAATAAAGGGGGAGTCATCACATTGGATCAATCAGATGCAATTGACGGTTGGTAAATTTGAATGGCAGGATGAATATCTAGCTATTGGCGTTGGCGATGATAAGTTGGACATCGTACGAAATTACATCGCGAAACAACCCGAACATCATAAAAAAGTTTCGTGTGCCGATGAATACAATAAATTCATTGAGCGTTTTGGTTTTGATATTGTTAGGCCAAACACTGAAGGTTTGCCAAAGTAGGATTTTGAATAAATGGCCTAGTTCGATGCACCCTACCTGACCACTTTTAAAACCAAAATTGATGCTGTTGCGGAGTTGGTCCAACCCCTGTCGGAAACGGTCGGGCTAAAGGTGATTACCGATCGGATGTACCAAACGCTGGATGGCCTGATTGCCCCAATGAACTACCTGTCAGGTTATCTCAAACTGGCCGGTAGGGAGGTGCCGGTTTCTTCCGACGATTTTGGCCTGGTGCAACTGCGAAAAAGCGCCCGGTCGAGGGATGTGGAAAGTGTGCTGATGCTGATGCACACGGTTGAAGGAAACATCAGCAAATACAAAACAGCGTTAATGGCCAAAGGACTTACTGAGGAGCTGATCGCTAAGTTTACCGATGCAGGTAAACTGTTGGCCGATGACAAAAACAAGAGGTACGCACTGGTTTCGAACCGTGCCGCCATTGTACAAAACAACCAGGGGCTGCTGAATGATCTGTACGACCAGCTGACCGAGATCTGTAGAATTGGAAAAATCCTTTACAAGCAAACTGACAATGCCAAATTGAAAGATTACACCTTTGCAAAGATGATGAATCAGGTCAGGATTAGTACGAAGCCGGTGGCAGTAAAAACAGAAGTTGCAGTAAATCCATAAGAATGTTTCCAAACTGTTATTTAGCGCTCCGGACCGTCAAACAAGGATTTTCAATCAGTCACTTTGCGCACTGGAGCTGCTATTAAGCTCTCCGGAATTGCTACTAAGCTCAAAGTAAAGACCTATCTTTTATGCAACCCGCACTCTTTGGTATCAGGATTTTCCCACCACCAGCGGCCTGCCCGGAGATCCTCTCCCGGTAGGATGGCCCTGGTGCAAGGCTGACAGCCAATACTTGGGAAATCCCTGTCGTGAAGCGGGTTGTAGGGGATTTTGTGCGCTTGGATATAGCTTCTAACCTGCTCTTCGCTCCAGTCGATCAGCGGGTTCAGTTTGATCAGGCCATTGTTTTCATCCCATTCGATGGGTTGCATTTCTGCCCTCGTAACGGATTGGTCCCTCCTCAATCCACATATCCAGACTTCCAGTCCGGCGAAGGCCCTTTTGAGGGGTTCAATCTTCCGGATACGGCAGCAGGTTTTCCGGTCTTCCACGGAGTTGTAAAAAAGGTTGATTCCTTTCGAATGCACCATCCCTTCCACCTGAGCGGCATCCGGAAAGTAAACCATTGTCTGTATCCCGTATTTTTGGTTGGTCCTATGGATCAGGTCATAAGTTTCGGGGAATAACCTGCCAGTGTCGAGTGTGAAGATTTTTACATTTTTGTAGATGGAGCATACCATTTCTGTCAACACCTGATCCTCAAGTCCCAGACTGCTTGACAGGGCTATTTTCCCCTTGTATTCGGTTAAAAAGAATGATAGCAATCCGATGGCATCGGCACCGGCAAGTTGTTGATTGAGTGAAGCTATTTTGTCTAGCATACTGAGAATTTCGATTAGTCATAAAGAAACAAAAATAACCTAAAATTGATCAATCTGAAAACCCCGATTCCTATTTCACTTATTTCCACATTTCCTGTCTCCCCGTCTCCCTGTCTCCCAGTCTCCCAGTCCCTATTTAGGTAGCGAGAAGATAAATTCCAATCCTCCTCCCTTGTGCGTTCTGGCTGAAATTTCCCCTTTAAAACTAAGAATGGCATTTTTCACAATAGCCAGACCAAGTCCGGTGCCGCCCCGCTTGCGTGTGCGTCCAGTGTCGACCCGGTAAAATCTTTCGAAAATTCGGGGAAGGTGCTCCTCTGCCACTCCCGGTCCATTGTCTGAGAAGGTAAAGTAGTGATAGGTTTCGTCTTCGTGGTAATTTGAAATATGGATAGTAATTCCCTTCCCGGCATAATTGAGTGAATTTTCCAACAAATTCCTGAAAACTGAAAAAATCAGCGAGTAGTTTGCATTGACAGTAATATTGTTGTCAATATTTTCTTCGATAACGACAGACTTTTGTTGAATCGGATCTGCAAAACTCTCCACAACTTCGTCAACCAGTTTTTTTAGATAAATCTTTCCCCTGGGGTATAGTTCTGATGACTCTTCAATTTTATTCAACAAGGCGATATCGTTGACTAATTGGGTTAGTCTTTCTGATTGATTGTAAGCTTTCTCTATAAAATATTGTTGTTTCGGCTTGGCCAGTTCCGGATTATTTAACAGCGTTTCCAGGTACCCTTTAACCGTTGAAATGGGTGTTTTTAATTCATGGGCAATGTTGGAAGTCATCTGTTGTTTCATCATGCTCCGTTTGACCAGTTTTGTATTGTCAGTGATAACGACTTCGAAGCTTTTGTCCTGAAAGAAGATGCATTGGATCAGAAAATAAGAGCCGTCACGCTGTACCGAATATTCCATGCGTGGCAGTTCGCTCAGTTGATGAAAGTCCTCACCGGATACTGTTTTGTCAATGAATAAATTAATCTCCTGGAATTCATTTAGTCGGAAAATGTGTTCTGCCGAAATAGTAGACTCTTCCGAGATATTGTTGATGTAAAAAATGAAGTGGCTGTTGTTTAGTATTACTTGCTTTTGCGGTGAAAAGAAGGCTACCCCCTCATTCAATACAAAAAGATGGCTGATCAATTTTTCCTTTTCCAAAACAAGTTCAGTTTTTGTTTTACGGAGTTGTTGGTATAACTGAATTATTTCACTGCTGATAAAGCCAAGTTCATCATTCGAAAATTGAGTATCTTCATCTGTATTGATTGTTTCGTTCCGTCTGATTTTCACGGCAAAATCTTTCAGCTTGCTGATCGAATCACCAATATGATTTGCTATATACCGGAGCAAAAACCCGAAAATGAGAAAGAGAAAGATAAAGAAAGGGATAAAAACCCAGTCGGCTTTCAGAAATGCTTTTATCTTGATGTCGTAAACGAACGCTGCCCTGATTACATAATTTTTGTAAGATTTTGCATAGTAGATATATTCTTCGTTGGTTGTTGCTGAATGTCGGATATTTTCACCGAATTCATTGTACAGGGATTTCTGAATTTCAGGTCGCTCTTTATGATTTTCCATGTGTGAAAAATCAGCTACAGTATTGTCGTATAGTACGTTACCTTCAAAATCCACAACGGTGATCCGGACTTTGGTTGCAGGAATAATTGCCTTCAGGCTATCAAGCTTTGAGAAAGTCTTATCCTTAAAAAGCGAATTGTGCTCAATAAAACGATTGGTGATTTCTGTATATTCGTCCAGGGTGGTTTCGAGCTGAGTAACCCTGAAATGCTGCTCACGTCTATTCTGATAGAAAATAATTGATACAATAAATATGGTGAAAAGAAGGAAATAATATAGAAATAGTTTCCATCTGATTGTCTTTTGGTTGAATAGCATATTTGCGCGGTTTAGTTTTATATTTCAAAGTAATATCCGAATCCTGGTTTGTTCCGAATATAGCACCCATATTCTTCCATTTTTCGTCGCAAACGCGTAATATTTACATCCACAGTACGATCTATAACAATGACGTCACTTTCCCAAATTCGGCGGAGTATCTCTTCGCGCGAGAAAATCCTGCCCGGGGATTTAGCCAGCAGCGAAATTATCTCATATTCTTTGCGCGTTAATTCAATTTTTTTATCCCCGATATTCAGTCTTTTTGATTCTAAATCCAGGACGATTTCCCCAATATTCATTGAAGTTGTTTCTGTGTCTGCATGCAGGCTTTTTACTCTTTTCAAAACAGCTTTTACGCGGGCTTGTAATGCCCTGATGGAGAAGGGTTTTGCGATATAGTCGTCTGCGCCAACGTTAAACCCTGTTAGTAAATCATTTTCTGTATCCCTTGCAGTTAAGAAAATTATGGGGACATCGAGTTGCATCTCCTTTCTGATCTTTTGCGCGAGGCTAAAGCCGGATATCTTCCCCATCATCACATCAAGGATCATTAAGTGATAGATCGTCAGGTCCCTTTTTAATGCCTCTTCGGCAGAAAAGGATGTATCGACCAGATAGCCTTCACTTTCGAGGTTGAATTTTAGAATCTCATTGAGATCTTCTTCATCCTCCACGACAAGTATCCTAAAATTTTCAGACATAGTTACTCTTTTGTTTCAAAGTCCATGTTGTGGTGGCGAATATCAGTTCCCTCCATCGCATAGATAGAAGCCTCTGCAACATTTGTAGCATGATCGGCGATCCGCTCAATGCTCGAAATAATGCTGTTAATATGGATAAAACTAAACAACAATTGCTGGGTTTCATCCGGCAGTTTACTTTTTGCTATGGCTTTTCTGATGAGCTTATGGTTCATATCATCAACCACTTCGTCATTTTGAATAGCCCAGATTGCGAATTCTTTGTCGCTGTTTACGAAAGAAAGAATGGCTTTTTGAACCATGTTTACGCTGACTAATAGCATGTTGTAGATTACTTCCGACATACGGTTGTACGTTTCGATGTCTTTAATTCGCGGTATAAACCTGACAATATCCATTACCAAATCGCCAATTCTTTCAAGGTTTATCACGTTTTGGTAGCAAGCCATTAATTTTCGCAGATCTGAAGCAACAGGTTTTTGTAATACGATCGTATTAACAATTTTCTCACTGAGTTTGATCTCAAATTTATCTGACTTCTCCTCGTGGGCGTTCAATTCCCTCATCACCTCCTCCGGAATTGTCAGCGAACCTGAACTGACTATTTTCTCAAGAATTGTCAATTGGTTCAATATCAGATTGGCATAATCTTCAAAATGACTGATAACGTTTTGAATTGCACTTTCTTTTTTGATATTCATTTTAATATTGTTTTAGGGTAAAGGACTGTTTTAAGATAATGATCAACCGAATTTTCCTGTAAGATAACCCTCGGTCCGTGGATCTTTTGGATTGGTAAACATCGTTTTTGTCCTGTCATATTCCACCAGTTCGCCAAGGTACATAAACATGGCATTGTCCGAGATCCGGGCAGCCTGCGACATATTGTGCGTGACCAGAATAATGGAGTAGTGGACTTTTAACTCGACCAGCAAGTCTTCAATTTTTGCTGTTGAAAGAGGGTCGAGTGCTGAAGTTGGTTCGTCCATGAGGATTACCTCAGGTTTGAAAGCCAAAGCCCGGGCGATGCACAACCGCTGTTGCTGGCCTCCCGATAAAAAATTCCCCTTTTTGTTAAGCGAATCTTTTACCTCTTCGAACAAACCTACATCATGAAGAGAGGTTTCGACGATTTCATCTTTTTCATCTTTTTTCAGTTTACTGCCATTCAAATCATATCCGGCAATCACGTTTTCGTAGATGCTCATCGTCGGAAACGGGTTTGGCCTTTGGAATACCATTCCGATCTTTCGCCGGAGTTTGGAGGTTGACATTTCGTAGATACTCTCGCCATTGAGCTTAATTTCCCCTTCGGTATGGATATTCGGATACAATTCGTGCATCCGGTTGATGGCCCTCAGTAAGGTGCTTTTACCACATCCCGAAGGTCCCATGATGGCGGTAATGTTATTTCGTTTCACATCTGCGCTGACCTCTTTCACGGCTAACTTATCTTTTTTACCGTATGAGATGGACAGATTGCTTATGGATAAGACCGGATTTGAAATTTGTAATATTTTGTCGCTCATAAATGCTATCCTGATTTTATTTTTACGGTTTTCAGCTGTATTTCGTTGAAATTCGTTTGGCAATAATATTTAAAGTTAATACAAATCCCACCAGGAACAAGGAGGATGACCATACCAGGTCGATCATGTTGGGATTATTGTAGAACTCCCAGATCTGAAGGGGTACCGCACTTGTTGGTTTGGTAACATTAAAATTGATGGCCCTGTTGCCCAATGTGGTAAGCATCAATGGGGCCGTTTCGCCCAAAACCCTTGATATTGAGAGCAAGATACCGGTCATCAGTCCGCTAAAACCTGATGGGATCATTATTTTTAGGATAATCCGGTGGTAGGGAACACCCAAAGCAGCCCCAGCTTCTTTTATGGAGACCGGAATCATTTTCATTGTTTCTTCTGTGGAGCGAATGATCAGGGGTAACATCATGATTGAGAGTGCAACACTTCCGGCCAAAGCCGAAAATCCGTTTGTCACACCCTTTACTATCCAGAAATAAGCTATTAATCCCAATACGACAGAAGGAACTCCCTGAAGAATGTCGGTAAGATTTCTGATAAGACTGGCATATTTTTTCCCGGGGTTCTCATATAGGAATATTCCTATTAGAATGCTTACCGGAATAGCTATCAGGGATGCAACTGCCACCATTAGCAGTGTTCCAGTAATACCATTTGCGATCCCACCGGGAATAATCTCCCCGCTCTGTACAGCAGACATTGCCTGCAGTGTGTCGGGGGCCACTTTAAAGAAGAAATCAAGATTAATTTGTCTTAATCCTTTGGCAAGTAGTTTGTAAACTATAAGTAATATGGGCAATATGGTGATGCTGGAAAGAAGAACAACTGAACCGAAGAACAACTTGTTTTTTATCTCTCTCCAATTTGAATTTCCCGTTTTTTCGATCATCGTTTTACTTTCCATAGATGACAGATTTAAGCGTATTTACGGATAATGATTTTTCCAATGAAATTGACGATCGCTGTAACGGCAAAAAGGAGTAATCCGATAGCAATCAGAGCACTCAACTTTATTCCGTCAGCTTCACCAAATTGGTTGGCAATTACGCTGGCCATCGTATTCCCGGGACTAAACAACCCTTTGGGGATAATGTTGGCATTCCCAATCAGCATGGTTACTGCCATAGTTTCTCCAAGCGCCCTGCCTAGTGCAAGGATATAACCCGCTACAAGTCCGGATCGGGCATTGGGCAGGATAACACTGAAAATAACTTCCATACGGGTAGCCCCGAGTGAATAAGCTGCCTCTTTTAATTCATTGGGTACCATCGAAATAATTTCATTACTGATGGAGGTTGCATAAGGTATAATCATGATGGCCAGGATTAATCCTGAAGTGAATATTCCATAACCTTGCCCTGCGTATCCGAGCCCGGCAATTAGCGGCCTTAAAGTGTAAAACCCCCAGAGTCCGTAAACAATGGAGGGTACCCCTGCAAGCAGATCAACTAACGTGCTTAAAACAGTTGCAATTTTTGTTTTGTGAAAATATTCGGCAATGAAAAGAGAGGTAGAAAAAGCAAGCGGGAAACAAATTATCAGGGCGAGCAAGGAAGTAATAACCGTCCCTGCGATAAAAGGCATGGCGCCATAAGATTCCTTACCTTCGGTAGGGTCCCATTCCGTTGATAATATAAATCGAAACAAGCCGAACTCTTTGAAAGCAGGGATAGCGCCTTTAATCATCGAATAGGCCATTCCTGCGAAAATAAGAAGTATGACTACCGACGCAATAACTAAGACGAGTTTTGTAATTTTTTCGCTCTTCACTGGTTATTTTTGAAAAACGCTAAGTTATCGAATTTAAACATTTTTTGTTTGCAGAAATTCAAAATTCTTATTTAAGAACCGGCGCACCTTTATAGGTAACCGACCTTAATATTTTTTTAGCCAGTGTTACAGCTTTATCAGGAAGTGGTGCATAATCAACTTTTTGGGCAACAGCCTGCGCATCCGATCCAATCAACCAGTCGAGAAATTTTAAGGTTTCTTCAGCTTGCTGAAGGCTCCTTCCATTGTAGTTCTGCTCTTTGTAAAGAATGATCCAGGTAAATGCACTGATAGGATATGCTTTCGGATCTGATGAATTGGTCAGCATCACGCGGGTATCAGCCGGAATGTCACCTTGTGCCGCAGCACTAACTGAGGCAACGGATGGTTCGATGAAATTGCCCGCTTTGTTTTGCAGCTTGACAAAGGGAATTTTTGCCGAGAAAGCATATTCAGAACCAATGTACCCGAAAGCGCCAATGGTTTGCTGAATGGTTCCGGCAACTCCGGGATTGCCCTTGGCACTCATGCCTACCGGCCATTTCAATGTCTTTCCGGTACCGATCTCCTTGGCCCATTTTTCGCTGATTTTACTCATGTAATCGCTGAAAATAAACGTAGTTCCGCTACCGTCCGAACGGTAGATCACCGATATGTTTAAATCAGGGAAATTTACGCCGGGGTTCTCTGCCTTAATCTGGTTGTCGTTCCATTTTGTAATTTCACCCATGAAGATCTTTACCAAAATTTCATTTTTAAGTTTCAGGGTAGCAACTCCCGGTAAGTTATAGGCTAAAACTACCGCTCCCAAACAAGTAGGGATATGCACTATGGGGGCTGGTAATTCGGCAGCTTGCTTATCAGTCAGATAAGCATCCGTCGCTCCGAAATCGACCACCTTATCTTTCAGGCTACGGATACCGCCGCCAGATCCGATTCCCCCGTAAGTAACCAATTTGTCTGTCTTGGTAGAATAATCAGCAATTAATTGATTGTAAAATGGCATTGGAAAAGTTGCACCTGCGCCGGTGATATTAATGCTCTTTGAGTCATTATCGGCACTTGTGCCCTTGATTGTACGACCTGTCGCTGCAAAAACAACGAAGATCAGTGCGATAGCTAATAAATTTTTCATTTTCATCTGATTTTTAATTATTTGTAACAAAATAAAGAATGCATTGTAATATTTCGGTTTCATTAATGTTACAATAATGTTACATTAACGAAACCGAAGTGAGGTTAGGATTATTATATTTTGATCTCTATATTTAGGAGGAGTGAAGAAGTCGATGACTTACTACCATCTTTGGGAGTCCATAACTGGTAGTTAGGTGATATCCTTACACCTTTTACAGGAGCGTACTGGAAACCCAACAAAAAGAGAGAACCGTCTTTAGCATAATTCCAGGAATGAGCGTTGGTGGTTTTATCTTTGGAAGTTAAAGCATCATAGCGCGCTATTACTCCTGTTTTGGCATTAAGGAAGAGTGTTCCGTACACCGAATATCCCGAAAAATTGTACCCGTCTTTATATTTGTTATTTGACTGGGCGTTGTATTCGGCAGCAAGGTTGAAATATTTATTGGCATACCCGACCATTAATGCGGTAGTTTGCTGAGAAATGCTATTCTTTGCCATATTATCGTAGTAACCACGAATTATAAGTTCTTTGACCGGATGTACAGTTACACCTACTCCAATTTTAAATACTGAGTCAGCCTCCAGCGATTTGTATCCTTCTCCGTTCTCGATGATAGCATCGGCACTGATTGCATTGTTGAATTTATAAGAGGCACTTAAACCAAAGTCAGCAGATGGTCCCATACTATATTGATCCTGAAACGATTTATAGATGTAACGATTTCCCCAGAATTTTTCCTGATCACTATATCCGTTAGTCCCGATTAAACCAAATTTCACGGTCAGGTTTTTTTCCTGATATTGTAAATAGCCGTATTTTAAATATCCGGTATATGCCAAAGTTCCAACTCCCGGATTTCCAAAATCCATTACTACACGACCTGAAAGCGTTTTGCTGAAATTATATCCATAACCAAAATAAGCCCGTGTAATTTCAAATTTGTTTAAGCTTTTACTATTCTCTGTTGAATTACTGAAATCAGTGAAGATTAGCGCTTCCATTTTGCCGGAAGGTTTAAATTCATCAGTAGTCTGTGCACTTACTGAGCCAATAGCAAGACTTAAGATTGAAAAAATTGTAAGAAGTGTTTTTCTCATTTTTTAAATAATTTATGTTGTCATTTAATCTTGCTACAAAAATCCTTTAATGATATTACATTAGTGTTACAAAAAGATTAAACGATGTTACATCTTTATTATATTCGTAATTCCAAGTTGGAAAGCGATTAGTTGGTTATATAATGGAATATCCTATACCGCTCAATATCCCTTTCCTATTCCTTTAAGTAAATTTTAAGTAATTAGTAAAAATGAAAGTAGTTGAATTTGAGTCCACAAGAGGCAGAGGTGGAAAAATTAGATTTTTGTTATTCATTACACTTGCAGTAAGCTTGCTGCCGAAACATGGAGCTGCTCAACCTGCTGTTCTGGAATCTGGAATGACTCCCAATCAATCAAATTGGGTATTTGAATCTCCCCTGGATAAGGTAAACAAACAGGCAAAATTCTTTATGAGGGTTCAGCGTCAGGGTAATCTTAGCCAATATGGAACCTTCGATTTTTATTTTAAAGTGCAGGTTCTTCGTCCGGATGGATCTGAAGTATGGAACCAGAGATATGGTTTCGATGAACAGGGATATGCGGAACAGGTCTTCACTTTGCCGGCACTTTTCTGGGAGCGCAGCGCCGATCGCAACAACCTCTCCTATGGAAACTGGAAAATACGGCTCGCAATGGATGAGAAAGATTCCAGGCGAGAGGTGTTTGTCAAAGAATTTAGCCTGAATTTCTCAAATGGAACCTCTTCTACTCCGACAACATCAGTTGGTTCGAATGTAAATAGTTCAAATCCGTTCCCTGTTATTCCTTTCAAATATCAGCAATGGCAGCTGAAAGGCTGGGGAGTTGGTGTTTTCGATGAAGTCTCTGTCGGCCCAGATTCGTATGACAAGGAGATCAAAGTCCTGCAGTGCAAAAACACATTTAGTATCTGTCAAGAAATAACCTGTTCGCAATTTGGTTTAATTCTATAGTTC